>NZ_CAKJTP010000114.1:0-13433 GCF_917627335.1 Protofrankia sp. CiT1
GATACAGGGCGTGGCCGTACACGGCTATCGCTCCCAGTGATAATATCATTGCTTTGCGTCCAATGCTGTGCGCTCCCATCACGGAGAACACCGTAGTCTGTGTTCGTGAAATAACCATTTGAAGTCAGGATGTCATTGCCTGTTGCTCCAGGGCGCAGGCTGGGCGTCTGGGGGAGCGCATGCGGGAGAGTGGCTGATGGCTGACGCGGAGCGTTGGATTGTCGCGGTCGAAGAGCCGTTCCTGCCCGCTGACGCCGGTGGCCGGGTGGAGACGCTGACCTTTCTAGCCGCCGCGGCGGCGGCCGGAATCGGGCTGCGGGTGCTTGTCCCGACGCCCACCGCGCTCGACCTGGCCGCCTATCAGGCCGCGGTGCCCGGTGCCGTGGTCATCGAGCTACCGCGTGACCTGAGCGTGTCAGCGCATCTGGGGCTGGCGCCGTACGCCTATGCCTCACGCCCGATCGGCGCCCTGCGGCGTGTACTCGCTGTCACGCCGCCCTGTGCCGAAGCTGTGATCAGCTACAGCTGCCGGGTTGCGCATGTGGGCGAACAGATTGCCCAGGCCTGGCGCATTCCGCACCTTGTCCGCGCCCACAATATCGACTCCCAGTACTTCCGGGAACTGGCGGGCGCGGCCTCGTGGATGCGTTCGGTGGCCTATGGCATCGAATACCGCAAGCTGCGCAGAGCTGAACGCGTTCTGCATCGCTCGCCGACTGTCACCTGTATCGCGGACATTTCCGCGGAGGACCATGCCTGGCGCAGAGCGCGTTGTGGTACGCGCGCAATGCACCTGCCCCCGTTCCTGCCTGCCCAGGTGGGCACGGCGTCCGCCGAGGCTGGAATGATCAAGAGAGACCCCGGCCGGTTGTTGTTCGTCGGCTCCCTGGACACCCCGACCAACACCGAGGCGCTGCGCTGGTTTCTCGCCCACTGCTGGCCGGCCGTGCGTGCCCGCCATCCGTATGCCTCGCTCCAGGTCGTCGGGCGCCGGGGAGAAGCCGGTCTGGTGGCCTGGTTGCGGGGTCATGAGCAGGTCAGGGTCCACACCGATGTCACGAGCGTGTGGGGATACGTCACCCGCGCGGCAGTGTCGCTGAACCCGATGCGTTCGGGCTCCGGGGTCAACATCAAGATGGTCGAGGCGATGGGAGCTGGTACCGCGGTGGTAAGCACGGGGGTCGGCAGCCGTGGCCTCGGCTGGATACCCGGGCGTGACCTGCTCGTGGCGGACGACGCGCGCGGGTTCACCGACGCGGTCTGCCGGCTCCTGGACGCGCCCGGACTGGCTGTGCGGATTGGTGCCGCTGGGCGCGCGTTCGTCTCCCGCGAGCTCGACCGGGACGTGCTGCTGGAGCGGGTGCGGTCCGCGCTGGACCCGGCGCGTGGGGGCCATGAGCCCGGGGGTCATGAGTCCGGGGGCTATGAAGTCCGGGGGCTGTGAAGTCCGGAGCTATGGTGCGGGCGGGCCGGCTAGGAGCCCCTTGAGGTATGAGCGATGTTCAGCCGCGGCGGCAGTGTCGCGCAGCGCCCAGGACAACACCGCGCGGCCCGTATATCCGGCCACGAGCATCGCGCGCATCTGTCGTACCCGCGCCGGGGGGTTGTACAACGCCAGGTAGTTCACCATGGACGCGCCGCGCATCCGCAGCATCCAGGTCCTCGGCGCGCCTGAGCTGCCCGAGCCGTGCGGCACCAGCAGGTCCGTCCGCAGCCGTTGCCGCAGGCCGGCGTCACGAATCCGGCGCCCCAACGCCATATCCTCGTTGTAAACGAAGAAATTTTCGTCAAATCCACCTAGCGAAAGAAATGTTTCGCGGCGGACGGCCATGCAGGCTCCGGTGAGCCACTCGACGTCTATCGGTTGGCCGACCTTCGGGCGAGCGAACAAACCGGCGGTCGGGACGATTTTATGCGCTCCAAGCACATGTATGAGGACCCGGCGCCGGGTCGGTTCCCAGCCCCCGTTGCCCAGCTCCGGCCGGTTGTCCGGGCCGATCGTCGTAGCGGCGCTGGTGGCGAGACCCGGATCGGTACGGACATCCGCCACGAGCCAGGTGATGACCTCGATCGTCGGCCGGCTGTCCGGGTTCCCGAAGAGCACGTAGTCGTAGCGCGACGTCCGTACTCCGATGTTGGCGGCTTTGGCGAATCCCTTGCCGCCACCGGAGTCCACGTAACGACCATGTGGCATGTCGGCGATGAGTTCGTCGACGCGGTCCGCGCCGGCGGCGTTGTCGACGATCACGATCGGGATGTCCGCGGGGAGCCCGGCCAGCATCCGTTCGAGCTGATCTCGGCTGTGATAGCTGACGACCACGAGCTCGAACGGCCATGTCTGTTGACCGCTGGAGTGGGTTGTCGTTACTGACCGTAGTTCGCGCACGTTGTGAGTGTGCCAGGTTGCCGTGCGCGGCTGGCGGGCTCTCGCGTCCGTGGGCGGTGTGATGATCCGATTGAAGTGGGTATCCCACAAGGGCATCCCGACCCGGTGCCGGGCCGCGCACGCTGGCCGGGCAGCTGGGTGGGATGGGTGCGGTCTGCTGTCAACGGGTGGCTGATAGCAGCCGTCGCGTTCCAGATCCGGCAGAGGAGGACATGTGGATGAAGGTGCTCATCACCGGTTCTGAGGGCTACCTGGGCGCACTGGCCGCGCCCGAGCTGATGCGTGCCGGCCACGAGGTCCTCGGTCTGGATACGGGTTACTACAAGTCCGGCTGGCTCTGCCGGGGCGCCGATCGCAGCCCGCAGACCCTGGACCGGGATCTGCGCCGTGTCACGATCGACGACCTGGCCGGCATGGACGCGATCGTGCACATGGCTGAGCTGTCCAACGACCCGCTGGGTGAGCTCTCGCCGGAGGTCACCCAGCGGGTGAACCATGGGGGTTCCGTCCGGCTCGCGGCGCTCGCGAAACAGGCTGGCGCGTCCCGGTTCGTCTACATGTCGTCGTGCAGTGTTTACGGCATCGCGGTGGGCCGCGGCGTCACCGAGAGCGCCGCGCTCAACCCGCAGACCCCGTACGCGCGGTGCAAGGCTCTGGTCGAGCGTGACGTCGCGGCCCTGGCGGGCGAGGATTTCTCACCCACGTTCCTGCGTAACGCCACCGCGTACGGCGCGTCCCCGCGGATGCGTTTCGACATCGTGCTCAACAATCTTTGTGGACGTGCCTGGACAGCCGGTGAGATCGCGATGACAAGCGATGGGACGCCATGGCGTCCCCTAGTGCATGGCCTGGACATCACGAAGGCCATCCGCTGCGTGCTTGCCGCGCCCCGTGAGGTTGTTCACAACGAGGTGTTCAACGTCGGCAGCGGTGCGCAGAACTACCAGATAAAGGAGATTGCTGACCTGGTCGCGAGCGTCTTCACCGATTGCCGCCTGAGCTTTGGGGACAGCGCTGGGGACAATCGCAGCTACCGGGTCGACTGTGACAAGATACATTCTGTTCTGCCGGGTTTTTCGTGCGACTGGGACGCGCGGCTGGGGGTCCGGCAGCTTTACGATGTCTTCGCGCGCGTCCAGCTTGCCGGCGAGACCTTCACCGGCCGCGACCACAACCGGCTCAGGCAGCTCCAGTACCTGCTTGACACCGGCCAGGTCGATGCCGATCTTTTCTGGACGTATTAATGATCATTACGCCGGCCGCGCTGGCCGGGGTGTTCGTGGTGGATGTCGAGCCCGTGGCGGACGCCCGCGGCTTTTTCGCCCGGACCTTCTGCGCGCGCGAGTTTGCCGCGGCGGGCCTCGCGCCCGAGACGGCGCAGTGCGGCGTCGCCTTCAACCGCGTCGCCGCGACGATCCGTGGGATGCACTGGGCTGCCGAGCCAGTGCGGGAGACCAAGCTCGTGCGCTGTACGCGCGGGGCCGTGCTCGATGTTGTCGTGGACGTCCGTCCCAGGTCGGGGACCTATCTTCAACACGTCGCGGTCGAGCTGACCGCGGACAACCGCCGAGCGCTCTTCGTCCCGGCCGGGCTGGCGCACGGGTACCAGACGCTTGTCGACGCCACCGAGGTGACATACCAGATGAACGTGCCGTTCGAACCCGGCCATGAGCGCGGTGCCTGCTACGACGATCCCCGCCTTGGGATCAGTTGGCCACTGGCCGCCACAGCCGTGTCCGCCAAGGACCGTGCCTGGCCGCCGCTCGAGGCATCACCGGCTGCCACCGGCTGACCAGTGGCTCGCGTCCACACGGCCGCCGGCCTGGCCGCCTCTCCCGGGTAAGCCTCTACCATGGGGCACTGGCCAGGTTCCGCCACGGCCCGCGGGTGCGTGGAAAGAACGTGATTGCGTGCTTTTCGCCTGCTGGGGAGGCGATGAGCACGCGGCACACCGGGCGGTGGAAGTAGCCACCCAGGGCAGGCGGTGTGCCGCGCGCGTGGAAGTCGGCACAGCCATCGCAGGTGCCTCATCTCGATCTGGTTGGGTCATCGATCAGTTCGGGCAGCGGGCCAGCGGCGGCATAACCATGATTTATGCGTCCCGCCGGGGCCGCAGGATTCACGAGGGAGCGCATGTCAATCGAGCACGCCGGCCAGTCAGGGACCCGCGGGCAGGCCGCGGCCGTACCGGTCGCGGCCTGCCGCTCGTGCGGTGGGCCGCCGCCGCGCCCGTTCCTGATGCTTGGACACACCCCCATCGCCAACAGGCTGTTGCGGCCGGATGACCTGGCCGGGCCTGAGCCGGTCTTCCCGCTGGAGATCGGTTTCTGTAGTTCCTGCACGCTGGTCCAGCTCACCTACGCCCTGCCGGCTGAAGAGATCTTCAATGCGGACTATCCGTATTACTCGTCATTCAGCGACACGCTCTGCCGGCACGCTGAAAAACACGTCATCGATCTGATAGCAAGTCGCAATCTCGGTCCCGACAGCCTTGTCGTGGAGATCGCAAGTAATGACGGTTACCTGCTGCGGGCGTTCATCGAGCGGGGGATCCCGGTGCTCGGTATCGAACCGTCACCCGGGCCCGCGGACGCGGCCCGTAAGGCTGGTGTGCCGACCCGCACGGAGTTCTTCGGCGCCGACCTCGCCCAGGCACTGGTTGCCGACGGGCTGCGCGCGGATGTCATCATCGCGAACAACGTGCTTGCGCACGTACCCGACCTGAACAGCTTCGTGGCGGGCATGTCAATTCTGCTCGCGGACGATGGAATCATCACCGTGGAGAACCCGGGTGTGGGGGCGTTACTGACAAACACCGAGTTCGACACGGTTTACCATGAACATTTCTGCTATTTTTCCACCATCGCGGTGGAGGCCCTCATGCGTCGGCACGGTCTCAGTATTGTCGGGGTGACGGAGTTTCCCGAGCTCCACGGCGGCACGCTGCGCTGGCGGATGCGGCGGGCCGCGGCCGATTGTGACGTGCCGCAGGTCCGCGAGCGCCTCGACAGGGAGCGCGCGGCCGGCCTGGGCACCTTCGAGCGCTATGCCGGCTTCGGTGCTGACGTGCGTGAACTGCAGGCGGAGCTGCTTGCGCTCCTGCGGGAACTGGCCGGGCACGGCCGGACGGTGGCCGGCTACGGTGCCGCGGCAAAAGGCGCCACCCTGCTGAACTCGAGCGGTATCACCACCGACCTTGTCCAGTACGTGGTTGACCGCAACGTCCACAAGCAGGGCAAGTACATCCCGGGCGCGCGGATGCCGATCCTTTCTCCGGCGGTCCTGGCCCAGCGCCGCCCCGACTACTTGCTGTTGCTGGCCTGGAATGTCCGGGATGAGATCATGGAGCAGCAGACCGCGTATGCCCGCCGCGGCGGCAAGTTCATCGTGCCGGTTCCTCGGCCGGTCGTTTGCTGACGTTCGTACGCGGCCTGCCGCGTCCGGTGAAGCTGGCGGTCGACGAATATTTGATTATGGAATTTTCCGTGCGCTCGACGGCCCTGGGAGAACCGGGAAGCGTGGTGGCGGCCGATGGATGATCCTGTTGGCCGCCGGCCCGCGGCAGGGCGCGGACCGGCGGAGGAGGGGCACATCGAGACGGTTGGGCGGATCGACTACAAGCCACGCCGCTACGGTCATCCACGCGAACATCCACCGAATGACTCTGACGGTACCCGGGCCATTCGGTATGTTCCCGCCCGCCCGCGCCTTGAGGGGCTGGTCGATCTTTCGCGGCCACGGGCCGAGGACGGGCGGGAGCCCATGGTCCGCCGCGGCCGGCGCCAACGGGGCACCGGTCACGCCGGCGGCCGCTCGAAGGCCCTGTGGACGCTGGGCGACCAGGTCCTTTCCAGCGCTACCAACGCGCTCATCGCCTTCACGGTCGCCCGGCAGGTCTCGGCGGGCCAGTTCGGCGCGTTCTCGATCGCCTTCGCGCTGTTCGCGCTGATCATCGGCTTTTCCCGGGCGGCCAGTACGGCACCCATGGGTATGAAGTACGCCGATGCCTCCCCTGGGATCTTTCGGGCGGCGACCGCCGCGGCGACCGGTACGGCGCTGGTTCTCGGGATAATCGCTGGCGGGTGCCTGGTTGCCGTCGGCACGGTACTGGGCGCGACGGTCGGTCTGACGGTGGTCGCGATGGGCCTGGTCATGCCAGGCCTGCTCCTGCAGGACGCCTGGCGTTACGTCTTCATCGCCCAGGGAAAACCCGTGAAGGCCGCGGTGAACGACGCGGTGTGGACTGTGATCCAACTGGGCGGCGTGTTCGTTCTCTGTCAGCACGGCGTCCACTCGTCCGCGACATTCGTGCTTGTGTGGGGCGCGGCCGCCGCGGTGGCCGCGGTGGGAGGTGCGGTCCAGGCCGGCTGCCGGCCCGCGCCGCGCAGGTCCCGTGAATGGATCACATGTCACCGGGAGGCCGCGGGTTACCTGAGCGCCGAGTACATCACCGTGCAGGGCGCCCAACAGGGGTCGACGCTGCTGATCGGTGTATTCGGCACCGAGCTCGCGGTCGGTGCGCTGCGGGGGGTGCAGACCCTTCTCGGCCCGACCACGATTCTTGCCGTCGGAATCATCAGCTTCGCGGTTCCGGAGTTCTCCCGCCGACGGGAGATGCCCGCGCGGGCACGTATGCGCTCGGCAACCATGCTTTCCTGCCTGGTTGTCGGCGCCGGCGTGCTGTGGGGTGTGTTGTTCCTGTTTGTTCCCGATCGCGTTGGTATTGCGCTGCTCGGTGACACCTGGGCACAGACCCGCGGAATACTCGGTTTGACGATTATTCAGCAGGCGGGCGCGGCCGCCACAGTCGGCCCGGCGTGTATGCTTTACGCACTTGGCCAGCCAAAGATCACTTTCCGCGTTCACTGTGTGCTCGCGCCGGCTTTGTTCGTGTTCCCGGTGGCCGGTCTGGCGTGTTGGGATCTGCGGGGGGCTGTTGTCGGGTACATCGCCGCGTTCTGGCTGACCGTGCCGTTGTGGTTCGTGCTGCTGCGCCGCGCCGCCTACCAGGCTGAGGCGTCATCCCGCGGCAGGGCCGGATCTCCCAGCGGGGCGGTGGCTCCAGCCACGGCACAGCACCCGGGCAAAGCGGATGATTTGCTGGGTGATTCATCGGCTGGCCGGCATCGTCGGGGCGGGCGGCGGATGCGGCAGATATCGTGAGTTCTCGGCGGAGCACGTTCTGTTCTGATCATGTCGTTGTGGCAGCGATGACCGTGGAACGCCCGGCAGCAGGGGCGTGGATCAAGGAACAGGGCTGGGGCGCGTGCATCGCGAGGCGGAAGATCTGGAGGAAACGCGTCGAGATGGTTTCGCGGTGAGACTGCACATCGTTTACCGATCCGTCGGCAGCGAGAATCGCAAGGATCGGCCGGGTTTTTACAACAAGTCACTGGCCCTGGCCTCGCTGTTGCGCGCGGTGGATAATGTTGATATTGAGACCGAACTTGTCTTTGTCAACGACGGGCCCATCCCCGCCGGCCGTCTGGAGATGATGGCCGGGGCCGGCGAGGTTCTCGGCGTTCGTTGCGGCAGCAACCGAGCGTCGTATCGATGGGCGCTGCGACTGCCCCGGCTGCGCGGCTGGTCGCCGGCTGATCTCGTCTGGTTTTCCGAGGACGACTACCTGTATACGGCCACCAGCCTGCGCGGTCTCATCCAAGCCGCGAATGAGCTGGCCGTCGCCGATTATTTCACCCTGTATGGTTCGACGCGTTTCGCTCCGGCGGCCACCCGGCGCTCACCACTGATCGATGCGCGGGCCCGTTCCCAGGGGGATCCTGAAGCCGTACTCTTGGGCACAGCGCGTTGGTACCGGGCGGCGAGTTGCACCAGCACCTTCGGTGCGCGGATCGGGGCGCTGCTTGCCGACGAGCGGCTGTTGCGTAGCTGCCCGTTCGTCGGTGAGGCCTGGGACCACGCCACCTGTCTGGCCTACCAGGGATACCGACCGTTCGGCCTGCGGGAGCTTGCCGGTGGCAGGCCGGATCCCGGGCATATGGGCCGGCCGCGGGCCGCGGTTCGTCGAGGCGCGCTGGTCTGCGTGCGCAGCGTCGCCAACGCTGTTGCCCTGGCCCGGCCACAGCGCGCGCGGCGGACCCTGGTGGCACCGGATCCAGATCTTGTCACGCATATGGAGCAGCGGTTTCTTGCGCCGGGCACCGACTGGGCCGCCGCGGCCGCCGCGGTCACGCAGTGGTCGCGCAGCCGTGATCAGGAGGGGCTGTGGGTCCGTTAGAGCGACCGGCAACAAGAGCGTGGATCAAGGCGATCGTCGATCTGCCGATCTCACCTGACTCGAGGGGAGCGCGCGGGTGACCCCGGTTGTCCAGCCGTCCGCTGAGCTGCCCCGGGGCACTGCGGGGGCGTCACTGTTGCGGATCCTGGGGCGTCGCTGGCTGGCGATTGTCATAGCGGTGGTCATCGGCGCGGCGCTGGCGCTCATCCTCGCCAAGCGACAGGCCCCGGTCTTCCAGGCGACGGGCCGGGTGTTCCTGAACACCTCGAACGCGGCGCTCGGCGCGGGTTCGGTCGACGCGAGCAGAGCCGTCCAGACACAGGCCCAGTTCGCCGGCTCCACCGCGGCCCTGGACCTGATCGCTGAGCAGCTCAAGGTGCCGCGGCTCTACGTGGCCAGACGGTTGAAGGTAACGCCGTCGGGGGAGGGCTACTTCTTCACGATCGTCGGCAGGGACAGCACCGCGGAGCGGGCGACACAGCTCGTCCAGTCTACTGAGACCGCTTACCAACAGCTACTTTCCCAGTACGGAAACGACAGCAGCGGTACCGTCCAGCGACTGACAAGCCTGCGCGATGAGATCTACAAAAATCTTCAGAAGCTACAGGCCCAGCAGGCCGCCCTGCCTCGTAATGCTGACGATCAGGTTCTTGCCAGCCAGATCAGCAATCTCAACTCACAGCTCGCGGACCTCAACCGGCGGATTCCCGAGGCGCAGGTCAACGCCGCGTTGACCGCCGGTTCGGTGACCCTGGCGGAGCCCGCGCGCGCTGATGGCCAGGTCGCACCGCACCTGTTTCGTAACACGCTGGTCGGCGCGCTGGTCGGGCTGTTCCTGGCGGCAGCGATGGTCTGGTGCGCCTACCTGCGCAGGCCAACGGCGCTCGACGGGCGTGGTGCGGCAGCCGTGCTGGATGCTCCTCTGATCGCCGCGGTTTCCGGGAAGCGGGGCGGTGGGCTGCCGACCGACACCCTTGTCTCCGCCATGTCAGCGGTGTTGTCGCCCGCTGTCACAGTGGTGGCCCTCGCTCCGGTGACGCGGGGCGATCTGAGCGCGGACCTGGTGGCGGCCGTTTCCGCAAGCTGGTCAGACGACCAGGGCGTTGTGTTGATCATTGATGCCTCCGCGGAATCGGAGGTTCGTGCGCCGCTGGAGCGGTTGCCTCGGGCGGTCTCCGGCGAGCTGCCCCGCTGGGCGCACGAGCCGACCTGCCTGGCCCGCTCATCCGGTACCGGACGGGGGCATCTGCTGTACAACCGGGTCGCGCCGGCACGAGCCGCCCGTCCCGGTGGCCTCGCGCCCATCCTGGCGGACCGTGCTCCCGCGGTCGATCTCGTCATTCTGCTGGCCCCGGCGCTCGACGAGCTTCCGATGACGGCGGTGCCCGCCACGCAGGCGGATGCCATCATCGTTTTCGCCAGCGGCGACTCCCCGCTCAAGGAGCTGTCGCGGATCCCGCGGCACTGGCCGGCGTTGGCCGAGCGGATTGTGGGCGTGGTCTTCGACGGGCGATCCGCTGTCCGGCGGTCCGCGCATGACGTGGCGCCCGTGAGCGCCACTGACGACCTTGTCGGTCCGGTCATGGGCGCAAGCGGCCGTGCCGCTGCCGCACCGGGCACCTCATCGAGGCCGTCGAGGGATGCTGGGCGTCGCAGGAGTGGCAACAAGGAGGTTACGGACCGCTACCTTCGTCCCATGGGCAAGCGCTGAACGCCGGGGCGGTCACTGGAGGCGCTCGTGGCTGACGCCCGGACCGGCCATGCGCTCGGGGCTGTCCCACGGACCAACCTGGATGGCCGCCTATGGCAACAAGCCTGACAATCCGCATCCCACGGAGCTGGGCGATCCCCGATCCGGATGCCGCGGTCACCGACCCGGCCGCGGCGCGCCGGCCGCTGCGGCTGCTGACCATGTTGCTGTTCGGGGAGGTCTTCCTCCAGCGGCTGGCGGTCCCGGTCGGTTCCGCCCAGGTGCCGCTGATGCTGCCCGGGGTCCTCGGTGGCGCCGCGGTGTTGCTCGCGCGGGGTGACCTGGTGGCCGACATGGGCCGTACCCAGGCATATCTGGTCGCTATGGCGGCATGCGTCAGTTCGGCGTTGGTCGTTTTCACCCGGGGCCTCGATGGCAACTCGCTCACATCGCTGCTCTTGCTGGTGGTGACCTATGCGCCGTTCTGTTGTCGCCTGCGTGCTGACACGTCGGTGGCGCTCTTCCCTCGGCTGCTCGACCGTTTCGCGGTCATGACGGCAGTGCTCGCCGGCTTCGCGGTGGCGCAGTTCGGCCTGCAGCTGCTGGGCTGGCACTACAGCGACATCATCGGCGGGATCGTGCCACCCGAGCTGATTATGCGGAACTTCAACACATCGTATCCGGTGGCATACGGCTCCAGCCTGTACAAGGCGAATGCGTTCGTCTGTCTGGAGCCGTCCTTCTGCTCGCAGTTCCTCGCCATCGGTCTGGTCGTCTCGATATTGCGGGGTGTGCGCCGGTGGCGTTTGCCGCTCCTCGTGGTGGCGATACTGACCACGGTCTCGGGGACTGGCGTGATCCTGCTCGCCGCCGCGCTGGTGCTGCTCGCGGTCCATAAAGGACCTCGGTTCGCGGCAACGGCGGTGGCTGGTCTCGCGCTGGTGGTGACCGCCGTGAGTTTCACCCCGGCGGCGGACGTATTCGCCGAACGCGCCACCGAGACAGCCACGAGCAGTTCCAGCGGCAGCCTGCGTTTCGTCCAGCCCTACACCCGGACCTACGACCGGCTGGGCGGTGATCCGCTGACCGTGCTCTTCGGCTCCGGGCCGGGCTGGTCTGACCGGGATGCCGACGAGTTCATGCACAGCACCGGCTTGCCGTTGAACTACGCCATGCTGCCCAAACTTGTCCTCGAGTACGGTCTCGTCGGTGGGGCGGCTTTCCTGGTCCTGATCGTGTGGGCGTTCGTGTGCGGATCCCCGTCGTTCGTCCTCTCCGGCGCGCTGCTGGTCTTCTACATGGTGTTGTCGAGCAGCCTGCTCAGCCCGGTCGTGGTTTACCTGGGGCTGCTTCTGCTGACCTGGTACGCGCGTGATACCTGGTATGTGCCCCAGCGGGGCCTTGGCGGCTCTTCGGTTTAGCCCAACAGGCCCACCGCCGCGAGGGCGTCTGCCGCGTCCGCGACTGTGTTGAACGGCAGATCCGCGCGGTCGGCTATGTCGATCATGCTGTGGCTGCCGTCAGCGAGGTTGAGGACCCACAGCAGACCCATTTCGACAGCCTCGCGGTCCAGGGTGGCGCCGATCGAGCGATACAGACCGCGCCGTCCCAGCTGTGGTTCCCCGAACGGGGATGTGCTGGTCCAGGTCCGGTCCCGTTCACAGATCTCGATCGTGCGCAGGATGATTGCAAAGGAGTCGTTGAGACCTGTCGCTGTCACAAAGCCCAGATTGTCGGCGGACGTGTGATACTCCGCGTACGTGCCATGTGGGCTGCGGCCGAATCGACCCACCGGCAGATTGAAACCAGGGGAGCAGAACTGGCGCTCGTCATAGCCGTAGGGCGAGAAATCGATCACGTTGTACGGCCGGCCTGTTTCCTTCAGCGCCCGCGTCACGGCCCGGTCGATGCCGGCGTCACCGCGCCGGCTGCGTTTGTATGTCGGCTGCCCACGGTCGCCGAGCCCGGTCAGCACGAGGCCGTGCTCGATACCGTCGACGCTCTCACGGTTGTGGGCAAGCCAGGTGATTGCCCCGATTGTTCCGGGAATGAACAGGAACCGGTAGCTCAGCCGCCGGGGCCGGTCCGCGAGCGCCGCGGCGAGCAGTGTGGCTGTGGCGATGCCGGAGGCGTTGTCGTTGGCCATGCCGGGGTGGCAGACATGAGTGGTGACAAGAAATTCCCGCGGGCTGCTGCCGGGCAGCGCAATCTCGGCGAAGGTCAGCGAGCCGTCGGTGAGCGTCGTGTCGATATGTACCTCGTACTCACCGTCCGGCAGCTCGCGGCGCTGCCGGTCGCTCAGGCAGAACCCCCAGGCCTCGTGGTAATAGGAGGTGCGGTAGGGCACCCAGTCGGGGTGGTCGGGCAGGGAGTGCAGGTGCGGTAGCAGGTCAGGCAGAGACAGCCGGGTGTGCGTGGGTATGCTGTAGTTAAGCAGGTGCAGCGGGTTGTCCGCGGCGTCGAGGACGCGCTGGCCGTCCGGGCCGGCCAGCCAGGCCTGCGAGACGTTCCACTCCTTCGGTACCGTCCAGTCGAGTACCGGTGTCCCGGTGGGCACCTCGCGCACGGCGAAGGGAACCGCCGGTTCGAGGGCTCCGCGGACCGTTGCCAGCGTCTTGCGGACGCCGTCGCCGGTGATGCTGCGCATCATGGGAGTGAGTTCGGCGACCAGATCGTACAGGCGTGTCCCGACAGCCCGTGCCCCGCCATCATGGCTCGCCTCGCCAGGGGAGCGCGGCATGCGGCCAGGGCGTGTTTCGAACGTCTCGCGCAAGCTGGCTCCCATGCCACCGCACAGAATGACGACTGGTAGATCCGGTATGGGAAGATTTATTGCTTGTTGTCTTTTTTCGGCGGGCCTGGTGCCCGCCATCATGATTTTCTTCGTCTCCCATGGCTAACTCCCATGGCTAATCAACTGACCCGGCCAGGATGGAACATGACAGGTTGTTCCCCCGCGGAGTGGGCCGCATTCCTGGCGGCGCTCGCTGGGGCGGGCCGGGCGGGTGCTCGGATGTCTGTGCGGCCGGTTCCCATGATCATTGTGGGTATCGGTAGGGGCGGGTTCGGTTGGACTGCCCGCCGCCGGTCGGATCTCCTTCGTTACAGTTCGTCGGGGT
>NZ_CAKJTP010000115.1:0-12620 GCF_917627335.1 Protofrankia sp. CiT1
CTTCCGGCGGCGACCACTACGGCATCCGTAGTTCTTCGTGTGTTCTGTTCGTGTCCGGTTCCGTTCGTATCCGGTTTCTTTTCGTGTCCGGTGCCGCTCCACGTGTTGCCTGAATCGGTCAACTCGCCCGAAGCCGTCGCGAACGGCCGGAACTCTGATTCGCTCTCAGCGGTCGGTTAGCTTGTAACTCGGCCCGGTGACAGGGACTCTTATCCGTAATGGATACCGCATACCGTGTGCTCAGCGCCGCCGGAGGTCCCGGTGAATCGGGGGGCCACCTTATTCCGGCGGCAGGCCCCGGCTATGGGCTGCGGGGTCCCCGTGGGGACGGGAGGCGGTGGTGAGCGCGATGACAGCGCGAGGACGGGACGAGGACGGTTATCGGCCGGATCTCCCAACGCCCCGGTCGGGCGCGCGGGGGGAAATCGGCCAGGTTCCGGATGCCGGTGATGCCCTCGAGATCCAGCCCGGCACGGTGTTCGCGGCCGATGTCGGTGACGCGCGGCCCGTGTCTCTGCTCGGCTTGCGCATGCCCAGCCAGGACAACAACCGCGACGCGACCGTGAGCCGGCGAGCGGGCCGGTTACGGCTCGGCACGCACGACGGCGCTCCGTTCGCGGCGCCCGTCCGGTCGGCCCGGCCACGGCGGCAGCCGGCGCCGGCTCCGGCCGGTTGGACCCCGGACGTCGAACTCGTCACGTTGGCCGCTGATCAGCCGGCCGCCGATCAGCCGGCCGCCGGTCCGGAAGCTGCCGATCAGGTGCTTGGGCGTTTCCCGGTGACGGTGTCGCCGGAGATCACCTGGCCCGGCGCCGGCCTGCCGGCGGCCGGGGAAGCCGGCAGCACACCCGCCACATCCGCGATCAGCTGTCTGCGGGTACATGTCGGCGGGTTCACCGGGGGCTGCGGGCGCACGGCCGCGGCCGGCCTCGGGATGGCTCTCGCCGCTTCCCGCCACGACCCGGTCATCGCGGTGGACGTGTCCGCCGAGCAGCCAGTCCGGGTACAGGACATGTTGGCGGTCTGGCATCAGGTGGTGCTGGTCGACGGACCGCCTGGCTGGAGCCAGCCGCTGTCCGCGGCGCCGTTCTCCCGGGCCGACACCCTCGTGGTCGCGGTCCGGGCCGATCTTTTCGATCTTTCGGCCGCGGATGACGTGCTGGCGGCGCTCGCCGGTGCTGAGGTTGCCGCCACCGATGCCGCCACCGACGCCGCCGGCATCACCCGGATCGGGAGCGGCGTCTCGGTGGTTGTTGTGGAGACGGTCCCGGTCCGCTGGTCCGGCCGGGCCCGCCGTCGCCTCGCCCAGCTCTCCGAACGCGCGCGGGCCGTGGTCGTGGTGCCGTTCGATCCGGCTCTGGCCGGCGACGTGTCGTTCACCTGGCCGGCTCTGCGTCGCCGTACCAGAGCGGCCTTTGGCGAACTTGCCGCCGCCGTGGAGGCCGTATCCGGCTGATCGTTCTTAGAGCGGGTGTGAGATCGGGCTTTCGATCAGTGAGCGGCTCATCCGCGCCCGATCCGGCAAGGCGGCGGAGGAAGGCGTCGGAGGTGTTGGGTGGCGACTGACGAGCCGGGGTACCCGTGCATCGCGCAGCGATGGACGGGGAGCGATGACGCGAGGGGCGTGCCCCAGCCCCGCGACGCCGCGTCCTGTGTTGCCAGGCGTTTAGGGTTGACTGGTGAAGCGGGAGCTGCTGACGCCGGCCGGACAAGGCGATCATGGCGGTGGTGACGGCGCGTTGCGCGCCGCGCTGGACGCGGGCGACGAACATGCGGTCGCGGCCGCGCTGGCCTGGGCCCGGGTCTTCGTCGCGATCGAGGCGCGCAGGACCGATGCCGACGCCGTCACCGGGGCCGACAAGACGTCTGAGATGGTTCTGGTAACGCTGCGGGTGCCCTCCGGCGCCACCGCGATCCCGGCGTTCAGCGGTGTTGACACGTTGGCCCGGTGGCGCCAGGCCGCCCGGCCGGTCGCGGTGCCCGGCCACGCCCTGTGTGCCCAGGCGGTGCGGGACGGCCACCGCGCGGTCGTGCTCGACATCGCCGGGCCGGCCATGGCCACTGTCGACGGGGAGCTGCTGAGGCGGGTCGCGGCGGTGGCTCTGGGAGAGACGGTGGCTCTGGAGGAGGCTGGCGCGCGGCTGGCCGAGCAGCCGCGCCCCCGGCGCCGGTGGTCTCGTCATCGCTCCCGCCGCCCGATGGCGGGTTGACCGGTTTCTGACGGAATATCCACCGTGGCCACTCTGATATCCGACGGTCAACTGATCGTCGCATCCGGCCCGCTCTGCTAGGCTGTCAGTCGACCGCTTGTTATCTGGCTGGTGTCTCGTAGCGGCGCCATCCTGTGGTGACAAGGCCAAGCGGAGGCTTGCCTCCCACCCGACGTCGCATGTTCGGCGGCCGGGTCGCCGGTCGGCCGAGCCGTCTGTGACGGCGTGTCGGCCGGGTGCCCAGTCTTGCTGGGTGCAGGGCTCCGCAGCGGCAGGTCATGCCCGCGCGTCGAGTCCACGGAGGGAACCACATCAGCGCAGAGTCACGTATTAACGACCGGATCAGGGTGCCCGAAGTGCGCCTGGTTGGGCCCGAAGGCGAGCAGATCGGCATCGTCGCCATCGCTGAGGCGATGCGGCTTGCGCAGGAGGCGGATCTCGATCTGGTCGAGGTCGCTCCGACGGCTCGTCCGCCGGTCTGCAAGCTCATGGACTACGGAAAGTTCAAGTACGAGTCCGACCAGAAGCGTCGGGAGGCTCGTAAGAACCAGGTCCAGACGGTCATCAAGGAAATGAAGCTCCGGCCGAAAATCGATCCGCATGACTACGAGACCAAGAAGGGTCACGTGGTCCGGTTCCTCAGGGCCGGCGACAAAGTCAAGATTACGATCATGTTCCGCGGGCGTGAGCAGTCCCGGCCCGAGCTCGGCATCCGCCTCTTGCAGCGATTGTCGACCGATGTCGCGGAGCTCGGTTACGTCGAGGCTCAGCCCAAGCAGGACGGCCGGAACATGACCATGGTGATGGCACCGCACAAGGGGTCCCGGCCCCAGCGCGCGCCAGAGCCCGCCGGCCGGGTCTGACCCAGAACACCGTTGATGATCACCACGGATTACAGGATCTCCAGATGCCCAAGATGAAGACCCACACCGGCGCGTCCAAACGGTTCAGAATCACCGGTACCGGCAAGGTGATGCGCCGCCGGACCAATCGCAATCACCTGTTGGAGCACAAGTCCAGCCGGCGTACCCGGCGGCTGTACAACGAGGTCACGCTTAGCCCGGCGGACGAAGGACGCATCAAGAAGCTGTTGGCGCGCTGACCGCCGGCCGTCCCCCCGAACCGCTCCCACCCGCTGGGAGCGGCGCGACGTAGTGCCGACAGTCACGACTGAAGGAGAGTTTCCCCCTCATGGCAAGGGTCAAGCGGGCGGTCAACGCCCAGAAGAAACGCCGGACGGTGCTAGAGCAGTCCAGCGGGTACCGGGGGCAGCGCTCTCGGCTGTACCGCAAGGCCAAGGAGCAGGTCCTGCACTCGATGGCCTACTCCTATCGGGACCGGCGGGCTCGTAAGGGTGACTTCCGGCAGCTGTGGATCGCCAGGATCAACGCCGCCGCGCGGGCGAACGGGCTGACCTACAACCGGTTCGTCCAGGGGCTGCGGCTGGCCGAGGTGGAGGTTGACCGGAAGATCCTCGCCGAGCTCGCGGTGACGGACCCGGCCGCGTTCACCGCGCTCGTCGAGGTCGCGCGTGCCGCCCTGCCACCTGCCTCACCGGCCCGTACGCCGGAGACGTCGGCGGCCTGATCGATCGCGTAGGCCGGCGCGTATCCGAATTCATGCTGGTGGTCCCGGACCCGGCTGGCCCGCGTTCGTCGCGGGTGCTCGCCGCGCGGCGCCTGCGCCGCCCGGCGGTCCGTCGTGTCCGCGGTCAGTTTCTGGTCGAGGGGCCCCAAGCGGTCACAGCGGGACTCGCGGTCGGGGCACTGCATGAGATTTTCGTGGGTTCGTCGGCGATGAGCAGGTACGCGGCACTTGTGGACGGAGCGGGGATACCGGTGCGCGTCGTGTCGGATGACGCGGTGGCATCACTGTCCGAGACGGTGACGCCTCAGGGTGTGGTCGGGCTGGCCGAGTGCCCACGCCACCTGGTCGCGGATCTCGCCCACCCCCGGCTGGTGGCGATCTGTCTTGACACACGTGATCCGGGCAACGCGGGGACGATTGTAAGATCCGCGGACGCCGCGGGCGCGGACGCCGTCGTGTTCGCCGGGTCGTCGGTGGATCCGTTCGGTGGCAAGGCCGTCCGCGCGTCCGCGGGCAGCATCTTCCACCTGCCGGTGGTGACCGATATCGATCTCGATGATGCGGTCCGCCAGCTGCGGGACCATGGTTGCCGCATCATCGCCACCACCCCGCTCGCGGCACGGGATCTCGATGCCGCGGCGGACGCGGGGGAACTCGGCGTACCCACCGCGTGGCTGTTCGGTAACGAGGCGCGCGGTCTCCCGCGGGCCGACGTGGTGTCCGCGGACGCGGTGCTCCGGGTGCCGGTGTACGGTCAGGCCGAGTCGCTGAATCTTGCGGTGGCGACTGCGATCTGCCTGTACGCGTCAGCGCGCGCACAGGCGAGGCTCGGGTCCGGCACTCAAGGCGCCGGGGGAGGTGGACGGCTGTGACGCACACGGTCACGTCGGCTCCCGACCAAGCTCGCAATCCACCGGCGGACGGAGAACCACTGTCCGGTCCCGGGCCGCGGGCGGATGGGACGCCGTACCTTGAGGTACCCGCCGTGTCGCCGGTCTCCTGGGATGATCTCCCAGACGGGATCGTGGTGGTTGACGCCACCGGCCGGGTGGAGATATTCAACGCCGCGGCCGTGAAGATCACAGGCGTCGCGGCGGCCGCCGCCGTGGGCCGTCATCTCACCGAGGTCCTGCCGTTGCTCGACGAGCGGGGCAACGACTGGTGGGAATGTTCGCGGGTGAGCCGCAACCTGCCGCGGGTGACCGGCCAGCCGGAGCGGCGGCTGACCTTCGCGGGCGCCCAGCACGAACGCGATCTTAATGTCACTGTTCGTTATGTCCGTGTCGAGGGGCGGCTGGCGCAGGTCTCGCTGTCGCTGCGGGACACCGTCAGCCGGGAGCGCCTTGAGCGTAACCGCGCCGACCTGGTGGCCACGGTCGCGCACGAACTGCGTTCCCCGCTGACGAGCGTGAAGGGGTTCACCGCCACGCTGCTGGCGAAGTGGGACAGGTTCACCGAAGAGCAGAAGAAGCTCATGCTCAACACCGTCAACACCGACGCCGACCGGGTGACCCGGCTGCTCGCCGAGGTGCTCGACGTCTCGCGGATCGACTCCGGCCGGATCCAGATGCGCAAACAGATCGTGGATCTTGATCAGACGCTGCGCCGGGTCGTCGATGGCAAGGTCGCGGCGGGAGAGGCCACCCGCGACAGGTTCGCGATGCGCACCGAAGGTACGCTGCCGGAGATGTGGTTGGACGCCGACAAGATTGAACAGGTGCTGCACAATCTCGTCGACAACGCGCTGCGCCATGGCGCGGGTACCGTCACCATTGTCATGCGCGGCACGCTGACCGGAGCCGAGGTGAGTGTGGCGGACGAGGGCGAGGGCGTGCCCGAAGCAAGCGCATCCCGGGTTTTCACGAAGTTCTGGCGAGGCGCGACCCGCGGTAACGGGACGGGCCTCGGGCTCTATATCGCCAGAGCGCTCATCGATGCGCACGGCGGTACGATCATGGTTGGGCGGGCGCCGGGCGGTGGCGCCGAGTTCCGATTTGTGGTGCCCGCCGGGGCACCCGTCTTCGCCTGAAGCGAAGCCGTGACCCGGCGGGCGCCCCGGCCCGCAGCCCGCACCCGGCCCGCGTGTCCGCCCACCTGTGGTGGACGGCGGTCGGGATCCCACCTGATGGCCGGTCCGGCCATCAATGACTTCAATGAGGATGACCAGCGTGTCACCGTCCCTACCGAGCGCTGACTCGAGCCGAGTCGATCCGAACCGAGCCGATCATCCGAACCGTGTCGATCCAGGCCGCGCGGACCCGGGCCGGGCTGACGCGGACCAGCTCGGTCCGGACCGGCTTGCCCAGCTGTGCGCGCGGGCGGCCGCGGAGATCGCCGCCGCGGGCGATCTCGACGAGCTCGCCGCCGTTCGCACGTCACAGGTTGATGGCCGGTCCGCTCCGCTGATGCTGGCGCGCCGGGTGCTCGGCGCCCTGCCACAGCCGGACCGGGCCGCGGCCGGGCGCCGGCACAACGACGCCACAGCGGCCGTCCGGGAGCTCTACGAGGCAAGACTCGCCGAACTCACCGCCGAGCGTGACGCCCGGGTCCTGGTCGAGGAGCGGGTTGACGTCACTGTCCCGGCGGGCCGCCGCCCGCTCGGGGCACGGCATCCGATCACGACGCTGTCCGATTACCTGGTCGACGTGTTCGTGGCCATGGGTTACGAGGTCGCCGAAGGGCCTGAAGTCGAGCACGACTGGTTCAACTTCGAGGCGTTGAACCTCGGCCCCGATCATCCGGCGCGAAGCTCGCACGACACCCTGTACGTCGACCCGATGGGCAGCGGGCTGCTGCTGCGCACGCACACCTCGCCGGTCCAGGTCCGCGCGCTGCTGTCTCGTCCACTGCCGGTGTATGTGGTGTGCCCAGGGCGGACGTACCGCAACGACGCGGTCGACGCGACGCACTCGCCCGTCTTCGGCCAGCTCGAGGGCCTCGCGGTCGATGAGGGCATCACCATGGCCGACCTGCGCGGCACCCTGGACGTGTTCGCCCAGGCGCTGTTCGGGTCGGGCCTGCCCACCCGGCTGCGGCCGTCCTACTTCCCGTTCACCGAGCCGTCGGCTGAGCTCGACGTCGGCTGCTTCGCCTGTCGTGGCGAACCGGACCGCCAGCCGTGCCGGGTGTGCTCCGACGAGGGCTGGATCGAGGTGGGCGGCTGCGGGATGGTCGATCCGAACGTGCTGGTCGCCTGCGGGGTCGACCCGGCCCGCTACAGCGGTTTCGCCTTCGGGATGGGCCTGGAACGCGCGGCCATGATCCGCCATGGCGTCCACGAGATCCGTGACTTCGTCGACGGGGACGTCCGGTTCGGCCGCGTGTTCGAGACGGGGAGCGGGTCATGAAGATTCCCATGTCGTGGCTCCGGGCGACCGTCGCCGGCCTGCCGTCGGCGAAAGTGGTCGCCGAGGCGCTGATCAGAGCCGGTTTCGAGGTTGAGGCCGTCGAGCCCGTCGGCCGTGACATCGCCGGTGTCGTCGTCGGTGAGGTCCGCGCGATCGAGGTCGTCGAGACCAAGAAGAAGAACGTGCGCTGGGTGACGGTCCAGGTGCCGCCGACCGGTACCCGCGGGGTGATCTGTGGAGCTTTCAACTTCGAGGTCGGTGACCGGGTGGCGGTGGCGCTGCCTGGCGCGGTGCTGCCCGGCGGCTTCACCATCACCTCGCGCAAGACCTACGGGCACCTCAGTGACGGCATGATCTGTTCGGTTCGTGAACTCGGCATCGGTGACGACCACGACGGCATCCTGGTGCTGCCGGCTGACACCCCGCTCGGCGTGGACGTTGCCGAACTGCTGGACCTCGCCGACGACGTCCTCGACATCGCCGTCACCCCGGACCGCGGTTATGGCCTGTCCGTCCGCGGGATCGCCAGGGAGGCGGCCACCGCGTTTGGACTGGCCTTCCAGGATCCGGCCGGGCCGGGCACGGACCGGCCACTGGCCGGCACCGCGGCCGGAGGGTATCCGGTCGTCGTCGAGGACACCACCGCCTGCACCCGGTATGTCGCCCGGACCGTGACCGGCGTGTCCCCGCAGGCACAGACCCCGCTGGGACTCACCCAACGTCTCGCGCTGTCGGGCATGCGGCCTGTCTCGGCACCGGTCGACGTCACCAATCTGATCATGTTGGGCCTGGGGCAGCCCCTGCATGCCTTCGACCGGGCGAAGCTGTCCGGCCCGATCGTCGTGCGCCGCGCCCGCCCCGGTGAATGGCTGGTCACCCTCGACGGGGTCAAACGTGAACTCGACCCGGCGGACCTGGTCATCGCCGACGGTTCCGGACCGGTGGCGTTGGCTGGCGTCATGGGGGGCGCGGCCACCGAGATCTCGGCTGAGACCACTGAGATCCTGATTGAGGCGGCCCATTTCGATCCGGTGGTGATCGCCCGTACGGCTCGGCGCCACCAGCTCGGTTCGGAGGCGTCACGCCGTTTCGAACGCGGCGTTGACCCGGCGCTCGCGCCGGCCGCCGCGGAGACGGCGGTCCGGATGCTCATCGAGCTCACCGGCGCCACGGCGGAGCCGGGGGCCACCGACGTCGACCACCGGCCGGATCCCGTCACGATCGCCTTCCCGCTGGCCGAGCCGGAGCGTCTGGGTGGACGTCCCTACCCGGCCGAGGTTGTCCGGCAGCGGCTGGTCGACATCGGCTGCGCAGTGGCCGCATCCACAGCGAGCGCATCCACAGTGGCCGCATCCGGCACCGGCAGCGGACCCGACGGGCCCGGGGTGCTGGCGGTCACGCCGCCATCCTGGCGCGGTGACCTGACCCGGCCCGCCGACCTCGTCGAAGAGGTCATCCGGCTGGAAGGCTACGACACAATCCCGGTGACCCTCCCGCGGCTACCGGCTGGCCGCGGCCTCACCCAGGGCCAGCGGCTGCGTCGGGCGGTCGACAGGGCACTCGCCCAGCAGGGCTACCTCGAGGTCCGCACCGTCCCGTTCGTCGGGGACGACACGCTGACCCAGCTCGGGCTTGAGGCGGACGACCCGCGGGCCGCGGCCGTCCGGGTCGCGAACCCGATCGCTGAGGATGCCGCCAACCTGCGCACCACCCTGCTGCCCGGACTGTTCGCCGCCGCCGTCCGCAACATCGGCCGGGGCCAGGGCGATCTGGCGCTGTTCGAGACTGGTCTGGTGTTCCGGGCCGTTGCCGCCGCCACGCCGCCGACCCCCGCGGTCGATCACCGTCCCAGCGAGGACGAGATCGCCGCGCTCAACGCGGCCCTGCCCGACCAGCCGAGACTGGTGGCCGTCGTTCTCACCGGCCTGCGGGAACCGGCCGGTTGGTGGGGACCGGGGCGGCCGGCGGATTGGCAGGACGCGGTCGCCGCCGCACACACCGTCGCGGGTGCTACCGGTCTGGAGCTGTCGGTGGCGGCAGACGCGATGATGCCGTGGCACCCCGGCCGGTGCGCGCGACTGACGGTGGCCGGCCCCGCGGCGGCGGATCCGGTCGTGCGCCGGGTCGTCGGGCATGCCGGTGAGCTGCATCCACGGGTGATCGCGGCCTACGGGCTGCCCGGCCGGACCTGCGCGATGGAGCTCGACCTCGACGCGCTGGTCGGGATCGCCTCGTCGCGCCCGCCGATCATGGCGTCCGCGGTGTCCACGTATCCACCCGCCGACCGCGACATCGCGCTGGTCGTCGAGGCGGGCGTCACCGTGGCCCAGGTCACCGCGGCGTTGCGGGCGGGTGCCGGTCATCTGCTGGAGGCGCTGACCCTTTTCGACGTCTACGAGGGGGTCCAGATCGGCGGCGGAAAACGTTCGCTCGCGTTCGGCCTGCGGCTGCGGGCGGGGGACCGTACCCTCACCGCGGAGGAGGCGAACGCGGCGCGGGACGCGGCGGTCGCCGAGGCCACCCGGGTAACCGGAGCGATTCTGCGCAGCTGATCTGGAGCGTCCGGCAACAGGGCGTGGATCAAGGAGCGGGGCTGGGGCGCGTGGCATCGCGAGGCGGCGGAGGGAGTCACCGGAGGTGTTGGGTGGCGACTGACGAGCCGGGGTACCCGTGCATCGCGCAGCGATGGACGGGGAGCGATGCGACGAGGTGTGTGCCCGGACCCCGCGGCGCCGCGTCCCCTATTGCCGGTCCCTCTTATTTCGTTTATTCCGTTCCGGGCCGCCGCAGCCTGGTGCGGCCCAGCCGGGTGCGGCCGGAGCCGAGCAGGCGTGTCCCGACGAACGGCGCCCGGATGGCGACGAGCGGGCGGGCACCGGCTTGCCGGTCGACCGCGACGGCCAGGCGTCGGCGGGCCACGGCGGCCATGAGCTGTTCGGACCGGGCCGGCTCGTCGAGGTCGGCCCGGACGGCGCGGGCGAAGGCCATGCCGTCCGCGTACGCTCCGACGGGTGCGCGGCCGGCGGCGAAGGCGGTGAACCGGGAGCGGAAGCCGGGCAGGCAGGACAGCGCCGGCCATGCTCGGGCAACGGCATCCGCGCGCTTGTGGAGGAGCGCCGTGCGGGTCGCCGCCACGCGGCGTGGGTCGAATCCAGCGGGGATCGGCCCGTCGGCGACGAGCGCCCGTACGAGTTCGGTCTGCGTCTGGCGCAGCCGCGCACGCCCTCCGTCGCCGCCGTCGCCGCCGTCGCCTCCATCGGCACCGCTGCCGCCGCGGGGAGTCCTGGGGCGTGGCATGGCGTCCGTCACCGGCCCAGCTCCTGGTAGCCCGGGGTGCCCCGCGCCGCCCGCGGCGGCAGCGGCGCTGATCGCCGCCAGCTCGCCGCCGAGTTCCCGGACGGACGGGTAATGACCATCGCGTTCAAGCATGAACGCATGTGGGCCGGGGTATCGCCGCGCCACTTCGCGGACCAGGTCGAGGACCGCGCCGGTGACAGGGTGGACGTGGGTGTCGTGGTACAGCCCGCCGCGCATGACTCCACCGGCCACGTGGATGTAGGCGACGCGCTCCCACGGTAGCCGGTCGAGGAAGCGGCCGGGGTCGACCCCGTGGTTGACCCGGTCGGCATGCAGGTTGGCGAGGTCCAGCAGCAGGAGCGCACCGGTGCGCTCAGCGATCTCGGTGAGGAACTCGGCTTCGCTGAGGTCCGCGTCCGGCCAGTGCAGCGGCGCGGCGGGATGCTCGAGCGCGAGCGGGACGGACAGTTCGGCTGACACGGTCCGTACGTTGGCGATCAGCACGTCGAGTGCGTCGCGGGTCCGCGGCACCGCCAGCAGGTGCCCCGCTTCCAGCCCGCCGGCCCGGACGACCGCGACATGCTCGCTGACCAGTGGTGCTTGCAGCCGCTCGGCGACAGCCGCCAGGCGTGCGATCCGCCATGCCTGGAGCGGTTCGGCGCCGCCCAAGCCGAGGCCGACCCCGTGCGGCACGACCGGGACGCCGCGCCCAGCCAGCCGGTCGAGGCCGGCCGGCAGAGGCCCGCGGGCAGGCAGCGCTTCCACGATGACCTCGACGAAGGACAGGTCCGTCCGGTCGGCGATGAAGGTCGCGAGTTCTGGCCGCCACCCGATCCCCAGCCCGGATGGCGGCCCGTGGCGGTTGCGCCGCGCACTGTTCGGCGGTGCGGTGGCGGTCATCCGCCGCAGCCGCCGCCACCGCAGCCGCCACCACCGCCACACCCACCACCGCTGCTTGCGTCCCCGCCGCTTGTGTTCCCGCTGGGACGGGCCAGGCCGAGCTGGCTGGCGAGGGCCGGGTCGGTGTCCCAGAGCACGCCCGTGCCGAACAGCGCGAGGGCGAGGGCGCGTTGCCCGGGTACACCGCCGGACCGCAGATCGACGCTGTCGCGGCGGGCCGTGGACAGGGCGGCCTTTCCCCGGCGGGTGATGGCTGGGCGCTGGGCGAGAAGCACTACCGCCACCGCGGTGACGATCAGTTCGACGCAGAGGAGGCCGACCGGCTTGCCCCGGCTGGCGCCCACAGCGACGCGGATGATCCCGATCGCCGCGAGGAGCAGCAGGGGGATCAGGGCCTGCCGACAGTCATGAGCCTGCGCCCGCGTCGGTACGAGTCCCGCGCCCTGCAGGCGAGTACGGCAGGCGGTCACGGCCGGTCCCCGTGACACCAGCGCGCTGAGCGACTCCAGCCGCAGTTCGCCCGCTCGGCGGATGGCGCCGAGCACTTCCCGCTCCAGTGGGGTGGCGTCGGGCGGCAGCGGCGCACCCGTGGTGGTCAACCCGCGCCGCGTCCGCCCTGGCCGTAGCAGGCCCAGGTCGTGCAGATTGGTGACCGCGCACGTCACGGCCAGCCGTGGGTTTCCGCTGATCATGGCGAGTTCCGTTGGGTCCAACGGGTTGGGGCCCGCCACCGGCGTGTCCGTCGGGCCGAGGATGCGGTGGCGCATGACGATCGCCGCCAGCAGCAGGACCGCGAATCCCAGGGCGTAGAGGATGAGAAAAGAGGGGCCGCTGATGCCCCAGGTGTCGCCCGCCGCGGACGCGGTGGGTGCGCTCATGCCGTGATCCTTCCCGTCGCCCGGAACGGTGGCTGGAGCGGCCCGCGGCCGTGAGATCGTGAGGCGGGTCGGGCTCCGTCCGGTGATGCCTGACACAGCCCAGGGTCCGCCGGCGCGTGGCCGTGATGGTGCGCGAGTAGCCAACGCGACACCTGCTCAGCAGGCGGGGCGCAGGCCCGTGAGACCTATGGCAGAGCCGACCCCGGAACAGGCTCGAAGGTGAATCAGACCGACAGGTGGGCGTTCATGGCGCGGGCCTGCTCGGCAAGCTCAGGCAGTTCCACGACGGTGACACCAGCCGCGGTGAGGAGTTCGTAGCCTTGGCAGTCGGCGACGAAGAGGCTGGGTTCGCGCCAGGCGATGACCACCCGTGGGATCTTGACTTCCAGAATGAGCTGGGC
>NZ_CAKJTP010000115.1:12923-13576 GCF_917627335.1 Protofrankia sp. CiT1
TGGGTGGGCAGCGGTGGGCGAGGTCGATGGCCCGGGTCATCCAGCGGTGGTCGTCGAGCTGGGTCATGGAGCGGCTCGTCCTCCCTGGGGCCGGCCCCTGGCGGAGGTGGATCGGATCGCCGGTGGCGGGATGGTAGTCAGCCGGTGATGGCCGTGGGGACCTGGTCCATCGCCTGGCGGAACTCGCCTGTCTGGAGGACAGTCTGCCATCCGGCGACGGCGTCACGCGGGGACCGCAGGACTGGTGCAGTCACCGAGTGCGGCGAGGCTGTGTACCCGCTGGGCTTCGATACGGGCAGGGCTGACGAACTCGTCCCAGGGGCCGGTGTCGGGCCCGGCCCGTCGAGGATGTCGTGGGCGCGGTCGTAGAGCGTCAGGCAGGTGGCTTTCTCGCCCTGTTCCCGTGAGGACCTCGAGGACCAGATCACCGAGTTCACGATCAAACACAACAGGACCGCTCAGCCCTACCGGTGGACCTACTACGCCGACACCGAGCATGCCCACTGCCTCGAACGCCACCGAGGATGGCCCGGCCGAGGCCGGCAGTCCGGACTGGGAGCAGTGGGTGCCTCGTGTGGCCGGTGGGCTGGTGCCTGGTTGTGGGCTGGCGGGCTGGTGTGTCGGTGGGTGTCGGTACGGTGCGGTCATGTCGG
>NZ_CAKJTP010000116.1:0-4136 GCF_917627335.1 Protofrankia sp. CiT1
GAGCCCGGCCGGGCGCCGGGTCGCCGTGGCCGCCGGCGGTTCGGTCCTGCTCTGGGATATCGGTGACCCGCAGCGGCCCCGCCTGGTGGGGCAGTCGGCCACGGCGGCCACACCAAGCCCAGGCGCGCCGGGCGCGCCGGACGCGCTGCGCCTCGTCTTCAGCCACGACGGGCGCTGGCTCGCCGCCGAGGACGTCCCAGGCCGCACCATCAGCCTGTTCGACGCCGCCACCGGCCGGACGGTGTGGTCGCAGCGGCTCGAGCTGGACGCGGTCGGCCCTCCGGCGGTGGTGTTCTCACCGGACGGCACGACACTGGCGGTCGGCTACGGGACGGTACCGGCCGGCGTCGTCGAGTTCCGCGCTGTCGAAACCGGGGCCGTGCGGCGCAGGCTGCCGACGCCGAGTCTCGGTGGGGTCGAGTTCCTCCGTGGCGGCCGGGTCGTGATGACGACGAGTACCGTCAACGGGCGCGGCATTGCACAGCTGTGGGACACCACCACCCTCGCGCCGATAGGCGAGCCCCTGCCACTGCCGCATGACGCGTACTCACTCTCGCGCAGCCCGGACGGCACCATCGCGCTGGCCGGCACCTCCGGAGGAACCGTTCAGATCTGGGACGTCGGCATCGAGGGCTGGGTGGCCACCGCCTGCCGTATCGCGGGGCGCAACCTCACTCAGGTGGAGTGGCGTAGCTACCTCCCCGGCGAGCCTTACCAGCGCACCTGTCCCCAATGGCCGGCAGGCTCGTGAGATCGAAATCTCATCGTGCCACGCCCCCGGCGGAAACCGCGGATTTAGGCGAAATCTCGGAATCAGCATATTCCCTGGCGGCATCGAGCACACGCCGATGGGCGTTTTCGGTACCCACTGAGATCCGCACGCCGTGTTCGGGATAAGATCTGATCTTCACTCCCGCTTTCAACACCGACGCGGCGAAACGCTCCGACGACGTACCCAGTGGAATCCAGACGAAGTTTCCGTACGAAGGTGTGGGTGCGAGGCCACAGGCGCCCAGGCCCGTGTGGAGATCCGTACGCAGCCGTCGCACCAGGTCAATCCTGGTGGCCAGCTCTTTCTTCTGCTCCAACGAGACCACCGCCGCGTTCTCGGCGATGCGGGTGACAGAGAACGGGATGACCGTCTTACGGGCAAGGCGCGCGATGTCCGATGCGGCGAAGGCGTAGCCGGCACGCAGCCCCGCGAGCCCGTGGGCCTTGGAGAACGTCCGCAGCAGGACGACTCTCGGGCACTCGCGGACGATGTCGAGGTCGCGCGGATCGTCTTCCTCGCTGAACTCCATGTATGCCTGGTCAAGGATAGCTACCACATGGGGCGGAAGGCTGTCGAGGAACCAACGAAGAGTGCGCCGGGTTATGCGGCAGCCCGTGGGATTGTGGGGGGAACACAGGATGACCGCACGGGTACGTGAATTCACGCTTGCCAGCAGTTCCGGCAGATCGTGCTCGCCGGTGGAGGTCAGCGGAACCGGTACGCCCCTGGCACCCGCCACTGCGATCAGCAGGGGATAGGCGTCGAAGCCAGGCCAGGCGTAGAGCACCTCGTCGTGACGGCCGCACAGGACAAGGAGAAGCTGCTGCAGCACCCCGGCGCTGCCCGGTCCGACCGTGATCTCCTCTGCATCAGCACCGAAGTATCGGGCGAGGCCGTGCCGCAGCAAGCGTGCGGTGGGGTCCGGATATAGATTGATCTTTTTGTTGCTCTGCCACAGCGCTTCCGCCACCGCCGGCAGCGGAGGCAGCATGAGTTCGTTGTTCGACAGATCCAGGATCTCCTCGTCGTCATCCACCGGTGCGTCCGTGGAGCGGTAGGCGGAGAACCTGTCGAGCTCACAAATCCGGGCAGCCGGGCGATGGACAGGACTCGTTGCCATGAGCCTCCTTCTCGGTAGCTCGTTACTTCGTGAAAGCGTGTATTGCGTCACTCGGCACAGAGCGAGAGACAATCACTCGTCACCGGTTGCGGCCATGCGGCGAAACTGCGCAGGCCGTAGAGCAGGGGAGTACCCGTGGTTTGATAGATCATGTTTACCACCCCGAGCACCACAGCGTGATCGCCGACCCGTAGGATGCCGCTGACCTGACATTCCGCCATGGCGAATGCGTCCTCGACCAGCCAGGGCAAACCAGACCACGACTGTTTCCAGGTCACCCGTGCGAAGCGGTCGGGGTCGGGGCCCGAGAACACCTCCGCGGCATGTTGCCCACCCTCGTGCAGAAGGTTGATGGTAAAGCTGCCGTGGGACGTTACCGCCTGCAGCGTGGCGCTGCCGATCCGCAGGCAGACCAGCAGCGTCGGTGGATCCAAGGTGGCGCTAGTGATCGACGAGCACGTCATGCCCCGTGGCTGTTTTTCGGTGTCGAGGCTGGCGACCACCGCGATACCGGTGGGAAAGGCGCTCATCAGGTCGCGGTAGCGCTGCTGGCGTGTCCCGCTGGTCATGAGACACCGTGCAGCTGGCGCAGCAGATCGTAGGTGGACGGCAGTGAAGCCACCATGTCTGTCTGCTTCCGCTTGATGTCGGCGAACAGCAGCTCGGCCCGGGCGAGCGACTCGGGCTTGTAGGCGAGGGCGGGTAGCGGGGAGCGGGGCAGCATACCGAGTCCCGTAAATATGCAATAATAACTGCCGTTGGTCCAGAAATTGCGGAACTCGGCTTCGAAGTTGCCATAATAGTTTCCTTCATCGGTGATCGGCAGGTTCACCGGCAGCCCGGCCCGGTAGGTCTCGACCTTCTCCTTGATGCCGTCGGCAAGCCGCAGTTTCTTGTTCGCCGCCCAGAACGGCGTGTCCACGCGCGGCGAGAAGAAGTAATGTGCCTGGAGGAAGTCCCGCGTGTCGTCGAACATCTCCTCGATCTCGCGATTGAACCGGTCGATGAGCACCCTGTCGAAGTTCCGGTCGGGGAAGTGCTTGGCCAGCATGTGTATGGCCGCATAGATGAAGTAGATGCCGCTGGACTCCAGCGGCTCGACGAAGCAGGAGGACAGGCCGACGCTGACGCAGTTGCGCACCCAGGCCCTGCGGTTGCGGCCGACCCTGAAGCGGATGTGGTTGAACGTGGTCTGGTCAGGGTCGAGCCCCCACAGCCGCGCGAAGTCCACGGTGGCCTCGTCGCGGCTGGCGAAGCTACTGGAATAAACGTAGCCGCTGCCGAACCTGCCCAGCATGGGGATCTTCCACGTCCATCCAGCCGGCATGGCGATCGAGGAGGTGTAGGGCTCGATGCCGTTCGCCTCGTCGTCGTGCGGCACGGCTGTGGCCACCGCGCTGTCGCAGAGCAGGTGGTCACTCATGTCGATGAACGGCTCGCCCATCGCCTGATTGATCAAAAGTCCGCGGAATCCGGAGCAGTCGACGAACAGATCACCCTCAAGGAGCTGCCCCGACGCGGTGCGCAGCGCGGTGATGAAGCCCCGCTCGTCCGTCAGCACCTCGGTCATCTCGTCCTCGACATGCTCGACCGCCTGCTTGGTCACTGCGAAGTTGCGCAGGAACCTGGCGACAAGCTGGGCGTCGAAGTGCCAGGCGTAGGTGGTCGCCCGACGCATGTCGAGCCAGCGCGGGGCCTTCTTGGCGTCCATGATCGCGGTGTCGGTGAAGCAGGCGTAGTCATAGGGCTCGTTGGTCTCGCCCCGCAGCCTCTTGGCCGCCCAGTAGTGGGAGAGCGGGATCTGGTCGGCGGACGCCAGCAGGCCGAACGGGTGGTGGAAGGCGTCCACGTGGCCATAGCCGCACCGCGGCTGCGGGCTGCCCTCCCCGGGGGTGCGCCAGTTGATGAACTTCACGGCCATCTTGTAGCTGGCGTTACACTCGCGCATCCACTCTTCCTCGGCGATACCGAGGTAGTCGAAGAAAGCGCGCTGGAGGTTGGGGATGGTGGCTTCTCCGACACCGATCCGTGGAATGCTCGGGGCCTCCAGCACCACGATCTTCACCGTGTTCTGAAGCGCTTTGCCGAGGTAGGCTGCGGTCATCCAGCCAGCGGTACCCCCGCCGAGGATCACAACCGTCTTGATGCGGCTGTCCATGGTGTCTCCCTGATCAGATGGGGATGTGATTGGTTCGGACGGGATCCGAGCGCATGCGCCGGTGGCCTACGTGCCCACACCGGCAG
>NZ_CAKJTP010000116.1:4664-13661 GCF_917627335.1 Protofrankia sp. CiT1
CGGCGAGCCGGAATGACGATCTCAAACGCGCTCTCAGGCCGAGAGCAAATTCCTGGAACGCAGCTCGGCGATGACCGCGTCGGTCAGGCCCGCGGCGTGGGCTTCCGGCAGGGTCAGAGATGTCGGGATGCTTTGCTCAAAACTGAAGACGTTATGGGGATCGTACCGACGTTTCACATCCATCAGCCGGGGAAGTCTGTCCCCGTAGTAGGCGTGCAGCCAGTTGGCCAGATCGCGGTCCGGGCTGTTGACGTAGGCGCCGCCCGTCATGAACGGGAGCATCTCGTCGCGGATTCCACACAGCCAGTCGAGATGCTCACGATCGGACTCCGCGTCGTCCCAGTGCCCGAGGTACTCCACGCAGATGGACGCGTTTCGGTGCGCGAATGCCGAGTGTTCCGGCGGAACGTCACCCAGCACCGCGCCGCCGAGTCCGTAGAACCCCGTCCTGACTCCGGCGGGCGCAGTCCTGTGCCAGCGATCGAGGATTTTCATGGCGTATGAGTCGAGCGGTCTCGCGGCGAGCGCGGGGACGAATTTTGCCCGTATCGACGGAACCCGCTGAGTCCACGTGCCCACACTGTCCATGTAAGGCACGGTGCGCATGGAAGTCTCGCGCGGCGGATGTGCGTCGACCAACGGCTTGATGATTGATTTCAGCTCGTCGGCCGAGCCTTCGAACAGCCCGGTCGTCATGGCCATTCCGGCAGACCTGGGGAACAGGTTGAACCTGACGTTCACGCGCTCGTCCGCTCGAAGGATCCAGCGCTGCCATTCATCGAGTACCGCGATGCCGTCGTCCCAGTCCCATTTCATCGTAAACAGCGTCACCTCGGAAATAGGCCGCATCTTGAACGTATAGGAGGTGACGATCCCGAAATTCCCGCCGCCGCCGCCCCGCGAGGCCCACAGCAGGTCTGCGTGGTTCGTCTCGTCGACCGCCAGGATCCTGCCCCGCGCATCGACCACGGTGAGACCGACAAGGCTGTCGATGAGCAGGCCCCGCGACCGCACGAGCATCCCGATCCCGCCACCGAGGACGTGACCACCGATCCGGATGTCTGGGCAGACTCCCGCCGGGATCGTGCCGCCGACAGACCACAGAGCCGCGTATACCTCGCCCAGGAGGACACCGGGGCCGATGACAGCCCGGCTCCGGTCGTTGTTCACGGCCACAGACCCCAGCCTTGACACGTCGATCACGATGCCGTTGTCGAGGGTGCAGAAGCCCTCGACGTTGTGGCCACCGGAACGGATACGGAAGGGGATGCCATGGTCGCGCACATAACATAATGCGGCTGCTGTCTCTTCGGCGTCCCGTGGGTATACGACAGCCTGGGGCCGGCAGTCGAAACGCTTGTTCCAGATGCTGCGCGCCGTGTCGTACCTCGTGTCGGATGGCGTCACCACAAGACCAATGGTGTCAGGATAGGTTCCCATATTGCCTCCGCATTCGGCTGAATTCGACATGCTGGCGCCCTGGTTCATGCTGGCGCCTTGGTTCGGCTGGCGCCGCTATGGCCCTATGCGAAGAACCTGATGGGCATCTTCGCGGCCTTCGCGCCCTCGGATACGGGCGGACGCCACGCGCCGTACGTGTGCGTGACGCCACCCTCCCGGCTCTCCAGATAGCAGATGATGTTAAGCGGCCAGCCAGCGTTTCGGAAAAGGTACTCATCCATACGGCTGGGATTCTCGCTCAGGTTTTCCGTGCCCCGTTCGTGCGGCGGCCCCACCCGGTGCCAGTCAGGATGCATATGGACTGACCCGAGCATCTCGAGTCCGTTGTCCTCGAATTCACGCACGACCTTCAGGAGCTGGCGCGAGTCACACCAGAATCCCCTCTCGCCATCATCGTACTGCTTTCCGAACTTGGGGGCGATGTTCTTCTTGAACTCCTCCATCGGCACCGAGTCAACGGCTCGGACATTGTCGGCGAAAGCGATCCTTCGAAGCACCATCGCGTCGCCTTCCACAGTTCCACCGAGAAGCCCGAAACTGTTGGGGCGGTGTAGGCGTGAACCGCCCGCGGCCACCGACTCAAGACCAAGACGATACTCCCCTATAGCATCCTCGATGAAAGATGCGAACACCTCCGGGTCGGCGACCACCACCTCGACGTCATCAAAGACTCCAGCACAATTTCCCGGCAACATCCGGGTTTCTGGCATGACGGTGCTCCTCTCCGAGAGAGTGTGTTTCCCAGTGCCTGGACTCCGGCGGGCGCGTTGTCAGACGAGCCCGCCGTTGGCGTGGATGACCTGCCCGTTGACCCAGCCGCCCTGTTCGCCAACGAGAAACTCCACCACCTTGGCGATGTCCTGCGGACGTCCAATCCTGCCGAGCGGAATCTGCCGGGCCAAAGCTTCGATGGCATCCGGGGACCTGCCGCGCAGCAGGAGCTCAGTGCCGGTGGGACCGGGGGCGACGGCGTTGACCGTGATGTTCCGCCCCGCCAGCTCTTTGGCGAGTTGACGTGTCAGCACCTCGACCGCGACCTTGCACGCGTTGTAGACCGCCTGCCCCGGCGCACCCAGGGCGGCAGCCGAGCTGGAGAAGGTAATGATGCGTCCGCCAGGCCGCACCCGGGTTGATGCGGCCCGCAGCATGTTGAACGTGCCGCGAAAATTGACATCCACAACACGACGGAAGCTCTCGTCATCGGTGTCGGCCAAGGGGCCTCGCCGGTCGGCGTGCGCCCCCGCACAGCTGACCACGATGTCCACACCGCCGTACGCCTTCTCCGCCGCCGCGAACAGCTGGTCGACATCGTCTGGCTCGCTGATGTCGCCGCGAACCGCCAGCGCTCGTCCGGCCCCGGTCCCGACGATCTCAGCAACCAGCTTGTCAGCGGATACAGTGTCCTCGACGAAACCGACGACCACGTCGAAGTCGTCGGCGAGCCGTCGGGAGATCCGCGCACCGATCCCGCGGGTGCCGCCTGCCACAATCGCGACCCTGCGCGTTACGTCGGCCGTCACTGTGCCGATTCCGGATTCAGCCGGATCTCACTGAGCGCTGCCTGGCCTCGCTCAGACCAGCGGGACTCTTCGGCACCGTCGAAACGCCGTCCGTATGCCTTAAGGAATTTGATGCGATCGGGTACAGGATCGTCGACGCGATTCAAGAAAGGCAGGTCGGAGTCGACCATATACCGGATGGCGAGCAGCGGAATCGGGCTGCGCAGCGGCCGGAACGCGGGGTTGTGCAGCCCACCCTGCTCACTCCGCGGATGAAACCTGCCAATCATGAGACCTGATTCGACGAACTGCGCTTTCAATCTGCGGTGCGTTTCGTCCACCATGGTAGGCGCGTCCTCATCGCTCACATCGGGCAGGATCACCAGGATCGCCTTGTCCATGGCCTCCGGTCCGGACCGCGGTTCCATACGCAGGAAGACGTCCTGGTACTCGGCGATCTCCTGATCGATCGCGGCTGCCGGGCGGTTCTCCGTACGCACGACCACGAAACTGATCCTGTTCATGGACATGGCACGCGGGACAAAGGGACACACCGAGCCGCTGCGGCCGAGTTCGGGATGCGGTCGACACAGGAATTCTTCGCACCAGTTGGCGATGCGTTCGATAAACGGTTGATCCCTTGCTGCCCGGGCCGGGTCATCCGGTCGGTGAAGTGCGGAATCCTCAGCTGTGGTATTCACCTTCGACTTCCCCTCGAATCACCATGCAACGTGGAGATTTGCAATGGAATGGGTCATCATGTCCGGTTTCCAGATCACCTCGTCCGCGGGTACCGTCAAACGCAGATTCGGCATGGTACGGGCGAGCACGGCGAACCCCTCTTGCAGCTGCACACGCGCGAGATGGGCGCCGATGCAGTAGTGCGGCCCCTTCCCGAAAGCCAGGTGCCCGTTGTCTGTTCGATGAATGTCGAACGTGTCCGGGTCCTGGAACTTCGTGGAGTCACCATGAGCCGAGGAGATCAGCGGCATGACTCCTTCGCCCGCGCGCACACATCCGGACGGGAGCTCGACATCTTCCATGGCGAGACGGAGGAAGCCCACATCGGCCGGAAAGTCGTGCCGGAGAATCTCCTCGACCGCTAGGGGGACCAGGCTCGGGTCCGCCACGAGCTCCTCGTACTGCTCACGGTGGCGCAGCAAAGTGAACGCTCCGCGCCCGATGGTTGTCATAGTGGTCTCGTAGCCGGCCAGCAGGAGCGAGCGGGTGACGTCGCACAGCTCCGCCCCGCTCATGCGATCGTCACCGTCACTTGCCTCGATCATGGCGTCCAGCAGGTCCGTGCCTGGCTCACGACGGTGACGCTCGATGAGCGCGGTCAAGTAGGCGAAAAACTCGTCGCGCCCTTGTCCGCGCTCGGCCACGCTGTCCGGGCCGATGCGCATGGCCACAGCCGACCAGTAACGGAACTGGTCGAGATCGCTGTCGGCGACTCCGAGTATTTCAGCGATCACCATAAGCGGGAGCGGTTCCGCGAATGCCGTCATCAGATCGGCGGGTGGCGAGGCTGCCAGCATGCTGTCGGCGAGGTCCTGCGCGATCTTCCGGATGCGCGTCCGCCATCCTTCGGCACTGCGCGCGGAGAACGCGCGGCTGAGAATGCGACGTACCCGTGTGTGCCGTGGCGGATCCAGGTTGATCAGAGTATCGCGGTCGTCGGACATGTCCGCACCGGGCTGTAGCCGGGGCGCCCCAGGCCTGCTCAGGTCCCGGCTGAATCGTGGATCGGTGAGCACGGCCTCGACGTCGTCAAAGCGCACCGCAAGCCGCACGACGTCACCACTTGGCAGTTCAACCTGCCCCAGCGGATCGTTCTCACGGCGCCACATGCAGCTCGGCGGACGCTTACCGAGCGGCTCTTCCGGGAAGGGAAAGGATTCAGGTGGCACGACACTCAGCTTTCGAACGTGAGGAGGGGGACGTCCCAGAGCTCGCTGTGCACCGGACGGCGCATCTCGGGCGCGAGGACCTCGGTGACGAGCATTTCAGTGAGGTACTGAACCTTGGCGGATATGAGGTGGCTCGAGTACGCCAGCGCCGAGTGCTGCTTCAGACCAACCGTGACATGGACGTGCGGCACGGTCTCGTTCTTTTCGGGCGCGTAGGAGAAAGTGCCGGATCCAACGGCTTCGACCTTCTCCAGATAGACAGGAAGACGCACCGGCGCTGCCGGGTCCTCGACCCGCTGGCACGTTCCCGCGATCTCGGTCTCGGCGAAGGCGGCGAGGAACATCGGAATGTATCCCTGCCGGACATCGTTCTCCCGGCAGAAATCCGCCAACGCCTGGAAGAAATCTTCTCCGTGATCGAAATTGACGCCAAACGACCTTCCGGTCTTCAGTTCATGCGTACGCATATAGAAACCACTCCAATCGGACAGGTGACGGCGGGTGGTGTGGGCTCCCCGAACAGGGCGCATTGCAGGATCGCAAGGAAAAACTGGAGGTGGAATTTCCCGATTCGGCGGCATGCGATGAACCGGCGATGTGGCTACCCGTGCTGCGGCGCGGGTAGCGGGGCTCGTCACACATCGACGCGGAGCGCCTGGGATTCCAGCCAGGCGTTCAGGTCCAGCACCATCTCCAGGCTGACGCGTGTGACGGTACTCGACGTCGCCTCGGCTGGTGTCGCGAGCAGCGCTTCGACGGCCTTCTGGTCCAGCAGTGGCAGCACCGGGGCGCTCCCGTGGGCGATCAGTTCGGTGAGAGTGCCACGCAAAGCGAGCCCGTATGCGGGGTCCTGTGTAGCGGGGTACGGGCTCTTGCGTCTCTCCAGGATCGACTGCGGCAACAGATCCGAGACCGCGGCGCGCAGCAGGCTTTTCTCCCGCCCGTCGAAGGTCTTGAACGACCAGGGAACGTTGAAGAGGTACTCCACCAGTCGATGGTCACAGAATGGCACACGAACTTCCAGGCCATGGGCCATGCTCAGTCGATCCTTGCGGTCGAGCAGCATGTTCACAAAACGGGTCAGGTGGAAATAGGAGATCTCCCTCATCCGCCGTTCACGGGAGTCCGCCCGGGATACATGAGGCACCTCTGTCAGTGCCTCGTGGTATCTGTCGCGCTCGTAGGAGAGAATATCGAGCTGCTTACGTAGCCTCGGGTCGAAGAGGTCGTCGGGACGCTGCTTCTGCATCATGACGACAAGCCAGGGGAACGTGGGGGCTTCCACCACTTTCGGCAGGTGGAACCAGGCGTATCCGCCGAACACCTCATCGGCTGACTCCCCTGACAGCGCGACGGTCGAGTGACCGCGGATCGCTCGGAACAGCATGTACAGCGAGGTGTTCATGTCCCCGCTGAGCTGTGGATACTCCCACGCGTGCATCACACTGGAGCGCAATCGTGGATCGGTGAGCTCGGCGGTGTCGAGTATGATGTCGGTGTGTTCGGGGCGCAGATACCGCACGGCGTCCTGTACGAACGGCCCGTCGGGGGAACCGCGCATCTCATCGGGCTGAAAGTGGTCGCCGTACCCGGCGAAGTCGACCGAGAATGAACGGATGTCCCCGTGCTTGAGGGCCAGCGCGGTGATCGCGCTGGAGTCGAGGCCACCGGACAACAGACTGCACAACGGCACATCCGCCACCAGCTGCCGTTCCACGATGTCCTCGAGAAGTTCGCGCACCACGCGTATGGTCGTGTGGAGATCGTCGGTGTGCTCGTGGGCTTGGAGCGCCCAGTATCGCCACTTGCGCAGGCCCTCCCGCCTGAACCGCAGCAGTTGCCCGGGCCTGAGTTCGTGCATGCCCTTATAGATTGACAACTCGGGCGTCTGGGCGATGGTGAATACCTCGCGCAGGCCGTCGGCGTCCACCACCCGATCGACCCGCGGATGCGCCAGGATAGCCTTCGGTTCCGACCCGAAGAGCAGCCCGCCACCCGGTAGCGGGTAGTAGAAGAGCGGCTTGACACCCATCCTGTCGCGGACAAGCAGGAGTTCCTCGCTTCGGGAGTCCCACAGGGCGAACGCGTAGATGCCGTTCAACCTCTCGGCAATGCCCTCGCCCCACTCCAGATAACCGCGTAGCACGACCTCGGTGTCGCTGTGGGTACGAAAATGATGCCCCTTCGACTCCAGCTGCGTCCGTAACTCGCGGAAGTTGTACACCTCGCCGCTATAGGTGAGGACTGCCATGTCCTCTGCGGCCATGGGCTGATGGCCGCCCGCAATGTCGATGACCGCCAACCGCCGGTGGCACAACGCCGCGTGCGGACTTAACCAAATCCCTGTGTCGTCGGGTCCCCGCAAGGCCATGGTCGCGGTCATGGCGGACACCGTAGTCCGTTCCCTGGTCAGATCCCGGTCAAAATCTACCCAGCCTGCGATGCCGCACATACAGTTTTCCATTCGTCAGTTCGTTCGAACCGTCCCCATCATTCCCGCATGCTCGGGCCCAGCGGCACATCATGGGGAGCCTGTGCCCGCTGGCCTGCCACCGCTCGGGTGTGTTCCCGCCGCCGGAAACTGCCAGGACAAGCATGAGGCCGCCACGTCCGGGACCGAGCCGGCCAGTTACCGCACGTAACTCAATGCTGGTACCACACCGGCCACCGGCTCATCCCGGGACCATGGGCTCGGCGCTCGCACCCGGCGAAGATGCGGCGCCGCCGCTGCCCACGCCGCATCTTCCGCCTCGTGCGTTGCCCGTATCCACCCCACAAGGATTTCTCATCGCCCGCGGCCTGGAAAGGAGGATATAGGTCAATATGCGATAGGATCTGGCCATGCGTGAGGTCGCGGTTCTCTCCTGGACCGCATGATCCCGTTCGAGGCGAGCATCCCGGCGGGAATCTTCGGCGACGCAGCCCCACCGGGCGGCACTCCGTTCCACGAAGGAACTGAAGAAGCGGGGCAAGCAGCCGGGTGCGGACGGGCTGACGCTGGCGTGCCGGGAGGATCCGGACCGGGTTGAGCAGCACTTTCCCGTCGGGGTATATCGGGGTATATGGCCACGGTGCGGCGCTGGCCGGGGTGGCGGACCGCGGGTCCGCTGGCACCTCGACGATCAAGGCGATCGCGGTGACCGGCGCCGACCTGCTCATCCGGGTCACGGGTAACCGGCGGCTACCGGTGCTACGGACATTGCCCGACGGGTCGTGGATCTCGCGGATCGGCCCGGTCGAATTCCGGGTGATCCGCTGGGAGGTCACGGTGACCACCACCAGGGACCACGGCGGGAGGCTGGGCCGGCATCTGGCGATTTTTCCTAGATTATCACTATTGTAATGAGATCTTCGAGGCCGGCCAGGTCAGCGGAGTTGCGGGTATAAAGGCTGGCTCCGTGTGCGTGCGCCGTTGCCGCGATCAACAGGTCCATCGTCCGCGCCCGTGGCTGGCGGCCGATTTCGGCCACTCGGGCGGCCAGCCGTCCATAACTGTCGGCGACGGCGTCGTCGACCGGGAGCGGGTCGAATCTTCGTTGGAGTGCGCTGAGCCTGGCGAGTCGGTTCGCGCGGGCCTCGGGTGTCTTGGCGACGAGAACACCGAACTGGAGTTCGGCGATACTGATGACGCTGACGGCCAGCTCACCAGGGATCGGGAGGACGTCCGTGGCCACCAGTACGCTTGTGTCGAGGACACCCCGATTCATCGATCTTCCCAAGGGTCCGTCACGGTGTTGTCCACGAGTTCGCGATCGGCGGGCCAGCCGGCGTCGGCCGGCAGGGCGATGACCTCGGCGAGATCGTCCCAACGCCGCCACGCGCGTGGGGCCACTGGGCCTAGAACGGCTGCTGGTCGGCCGGAGACCGTGATGGTCAGTCGCTCGCCGGCCTGGGCCCGCCTCACCAGCTCGCTTGCGTTCTGCCGCACCTCACGCAGTCCTATCTCGTCCACGCTCCCAGGATAGCACTTGTGCTACTCGGGTCCGGTCGTCCGCTCGAGGCCGCTGACCTGGCCGTCATGGAGATGGTGGGGAGCCGCGACGTGCCCGCGATAACCGCGGATCGCTTGAGGAGATCGTGCGCAGGGGCCCGCGGGAGCCCACGCGGAGATCTCCGCCCGCTCCTTG
>NZ_CAKJTP010000117.1:0-4779 GCF_917627335.1 Protofrankia sp. CiT1
TGCGGGGAGCCGCGAGCCGGACAGTCCTATTCTCGGGCGCTCTTACTCCTCCAGGCGCTCACCCACGCCGCACGAGCAGGCGCCGCACCTGTGCCGCGGACTCCATCGCCTCGTCCTCATCACCCGCGACCGGCAGCAGATGCACATCGCGGCAGCCCGCCTCAAGGTAGGGCACCAGGGCCTCGGCCACGTCCTGGGGCGTTCCCCGGGGCACGTACTTCGAGAAACGGTCGAAGGGCACACCGTAGAAACTCTCCATCGCCCGCGAGACCGAGCAGCCCGCGTCCTCCACGGACCTGCCGAAGCCGCACCAGACGAGCAGCGCGTGCCGCCAGGCCATCCCGGTCCGCCCGGCTGAGACCGCGACGCCGTCGATCTCGGCGGTGACCGCGGCGTAACGATCGGGCGAGACCCACACGCCGAGCCAGCCGTCACCGTGCCGGCCCGCGCGCCGGACCGCCGCGGCCGATCGGCCACCGATCACTATCGGTACGGCGACAGCCGGCGGCGGCGACACCCGCACGTCCCGGAGCCGGAAGTGCTCGCCGTCGACCGTCACCGCCTCGCCGGCCAGCAGCGCCCGCAACACGACGAGCGCCTCGTCCATCCGGCGGCCGCGGGTGGCGGGGTCGACGCCGCAGGCCTCGATCTCGGCACGGTCCTCGCCTCCGATGCCCACGCCGAAGACGAACCGGCCGGGTGCCAGGGCGGCGAGCGTGGCTACCTGACGCGCCACCGGGACGGGGTGCCGCAGCGGGAGCAGGAACACCCCGGTGTGCACCTCGACGCCGGGCGCGGCCATCAACAGCGCGGTGGCCTGGATGAGCCCGTCGGAGCCATAGCCACCGCGAAAGCTCACGTGATCGCCGATGACAGCATGGTCGAAACCGAGATCCCGTACCTGCCGCGCGGCGTCGAACAGCCGCTCCGTGCCGCTGCGCAGCAACGCGAAGGGTGGCCGGACCCCGATCCGCGGCCCAACCGATCGGATCTCGGCCGCCGCCGTCCCAGCTGTGTCGACGACCGCTGTGTCGACGACCGCTGGGCCGCTGCCCGCCGCGGTCATGATTCCAGCACGCGGCGCAGCACCTTGCCGGCCGCGCCCCTCGGCAGAGTATCGATCATCTCCCATTCGGCGGGCACCTTGAATCCGCTCAGGGACTCTCGCGCGAACAGGCGCAGCTCCTCGACATCCGGTGGATCATGCGGGTCCATCAGGACGATGAAGGCCTTCACGACCTGCCCCCAGCGCCGGTCGGCCCGGCCGACCACGGCAACCTCACGGATCGCCGGATGGAGGCTGAGGACCTGTTCCACCTCCAGCGGATCCACGTTCTCCCCACCCCGCACGATGCGATCACCGCGCCGGCCCAGCAGCGTGACATAGCCGTTGGGATCGATACGCCCGAGGTCCCCGGTGTGGAGCCAGCCGTCGGCCGCGGGACGGAAAAGGTGCTCGCCCCGGGCCCGGATCTCGCCGCTGCCGTCCGGTGCCGGGTCGACCACCCGCAGCTCCACGCCCTGGGCCGCGCGGCCGACCGTACGCAACAGCTCAGGCCGGGTCGTGGCGGCAAGCCGGTGATCCTCGAAGCTCAGACAGGTGATCGGAGAGCCCTCCGTCTGCCCGAAGATCTGAACAAAGTCGACATCCGGGAGAACGGCCATCGCCTCACGGAGCGTGTCCGGATGAATCGGGGATGCGCCATACTGCAACACCCGCAGCGTGGGCAGCGCGAGGGCGTTCTCCGCGAGCAGACGGTCGATCATCGTCGGCACCAGCAGGGCGTGCGTCGTGCCGTGGTCGGCCAGCTCCCGCCAGGTCCGCGGCGAGAACGGCGGCGAACAGACGACCGTGGCACCAGCACCCAACGCCACCGCGATCATCCCGAGACCGGCGATGTGATGGTACGGCGAACCGGATGCGTACACGCTGCCCGGTGCGAGGTGGACGATCGCCGCGTTGACCCGGACCCGCACCGCGAGCTTGCCCTGAGCCACGAACACCGGCTTGGGTACTCCGGAGGTGCCGGACGTGTGCAGGATCAGCGCGGTCTGTTCCGGGCCCGGCCGCTCCGCCCCCGGCCGGTCGGACAATGGCCGGTCGGAGGCGGCGGCCGGCGGGTGCACGACAAGCCTTCGCCCCGTTGCCGCCGCCACCTCGCGTCCAAGATCTTCAACGGCTGGTTCAGCCAGGAGCAGATCGCCAGCGAGGCCGGCCAGGCAGCTGGCGAGCTCCCGGATGGTAAGCCTGGTGCTGATCGGCGCAAGCGGACGCCGGGTGGCTGCCCCGGCGATGGTCAGCGCGAGTGCTTCCAGCGTGGTCGAGACCAAGGCCGGCAGCGGGGTCCCCACACCCACGGCGAGGCTGTCCAGCCAGTCAGCCGCGCCCGCGGCGTAACGCAGCAGGTCAGCGCCGGACCAGCGGACGGTCCCGCTGCTCACGGCCGGTCGGCTCGCGCCTGAGCCCGACCAGGCCTCGGCGAGCTGGGCCGTCCACGTCGTCCCGGCCCCGATGGCTCCAGCCCCAGTGGCTCCAGCCCCGGTTGTCCCGTCCCCGGCGGTCATGCCCGGGTTGTCCGGGCGGCAGCGGCTGGCCCGGATACGGCCACCGCAGGCACAGCCGACCCGGACGCGGTCAGCCCGGTGGTGTCGACGCCCTCCCAGAAACCCGCCCAAGCCGGAAAGGACCAGGGCAGACCGGGTGACGTCGGCGACGTGCCCCAGCTGTCGAAGCCCACGGCCTGCGGGCGCTCGTTGACGTCGGCGGCATACCAGTGGCGCTCGTCCCTGCGGTCGAACAGCCACTCCCCGTCGACCCGGCGGTAGGTGTCGAAGTAGCAGATGGCCATGACGATCCAGCGGTCGCCGACCTCGTGCTCGGCCCGGCAGTACACCTGCCCGCGGGCGTTGTCCGCGTCGAGCAGTTCCACCCGATGGCCGCAGATCTGGTGCACCGACCGGTAGAACCACCGCAGGCTGGGCGCGATGTAGTCCCGCAGCGCCTCGCGGCCTTGGCCGTGCCGCCCGCAGTTGACATCCGGCACGAACAGCGAAACCCAGGCGTCGAGGTCACGTCCATCGACCGCGAGCGCGTACCGGATCGGCAGCTGCTCGATCGCGAGCCGCGCCTCCACCTGCTCCAACCGCGCGAGCAACCCCGCGTCGTGCGTCGTCACGACACCTCCAGGTCAGGCCTTCCCCCGGACGGTCGCTTCGCGACGATCCAAGGACCCGGGCTCCGGGGAGGGCCGTCGTGCGGGGCAGGCGATCGCCTCCGATCGCGTCCGGACAGGAGCCAGCCAGGCCTCCTCGTCCGTCACACCGCCACCACAACCAGGCCAACCCAAACAGCAATACGCTTAATGAGTTGCACTATAGTTCCCGGCTGCCCGTCCGGCGACGCCTTCCCGCAGGGCCACCTCAACGACCCAGACGCGCACGGAACGCGCAGATCACCTACGGGAACCACCTCAACCGGGAGCGCATCAGCCCCACCACCGCACCAACCGATCGGTGCGCCTTGGATGTCAGCTGAAGCGGCGGAAGTCGCCTTCGGTGCTGATGATTTGGCCGGTGATCCAGGCGGCTTCATCGGTGGCCAGCCAGGCGATGAGGCGGGCGGGGTCGTCGGGCGTCCCCCAGCGCTGTTGAGGAAAACGAGGCCGCGGTCAGCCCCTCAGCCGCGTCCGTAGATGATTGACCACTATGGGTGATACCACAGGAAAAGGACGGATCCTGTCCTGGCTGATCCTGATCGTGGGGACGCTCGGCGCGGGCGTTGTAGCCCTGGCCAGCAGCGACCGGTGGGCTGGTGCGCTGGCTGTGACAGCGCTGGCACTGGCATGGGCGGGCTACCGCGCTGCTCGCGGGGACAATCAGGCCGGCGACATCGACATGGCCCCGGTCGCCGATCGGCTTGCTGACCAGCTGACAGCCCAGTGGTCCGCGGAGGCCAACCGCCGGGATCTCACCCGGCCTCCCCTGGCAGTGTCCTGGCAGCCGGCTGATGCCTCGCTGGTCCAGCCGTGGGCCTCCCTGCAACGGCTGGCGTCGGCCGGCGCCGGGTGGACCCGGGGTACTCCGCCGGGGGCAGGCCCGCACGAACTCGCCGGCACCGGCAGCGGCCTGGTCACGGTGTTCGACCGGGTGCCGACCGGCCGGCTGGTCGTCCTCGGAGAGCCCGGATCCGGCAAGACCGTGCTGCTCCTTCGCCTGGTGCTGGACCTGCTCGCCCGCCGAGGCGCTGGCGGGCCCGTCCCGCTGCTGGTCCCGGTGGCCTCCTGGAACCCCGACCAGGACGGCCTGTACGACTGGCTGGAAACCCAGATGATCCGGGAACATCCCTGGCTGGCCAGCACCTCGGCGACCGGTACCAGCCGCGCCCACGCTCTGCTGACCGCGGGGCTGATCCTGCCCGTCCTCGACGGACTGGACGAGATCCGCTCCGGTGGCCGGGGCCGCGCCATCGTCGCCATCAACGACACCCTGCGCCCTGACACCGGCGTGGTGCTCAGCTGCCGGACCACGGCGTTTCGCCACGCCGTCCGTCCCGGCCCGCTGCGCCAGCCCGTCCACCTGGAAGGTGCCGCCGGTATCCGGCTCACCCCCCTGGATCCGGCCGCCATCGCCAGCTACCTCACCGAAACCGCCGGCGCGGACGGGCCGAGCCGCTGGGCGCCGGTCCGCGCCGCGCTGGCCACCAGCCCTGCCCCACCGGTGGCCCGGGCGTTGTGCACCCCGCTGATGGCCAGCCTCGCCCGCACCATCTACAACCCCCGG
>NZ_CAKJTP010000117.1:5122-7303 GCF_917627335.1 Protofrankia sp. CiT1
CCCAGCCAGCTCCACACTCGGCCTGCCCAACCCCGCCGAGTTATGCGACACCACCGCGCTCCCCACCCGCACCGCCGTTGAGGAACATCTGTTCGATGGTCTCATCGCCGCGACGTACCGACCCCGCCCCACGGGCGGGAACCGGTGGACCGCAGCCCAGGCCACCCCCTATCTGATCTTTCTGGCCCACCACCTCGAACATCGCCTCCGCACCACCAGCCTTGCCTGGTGGGAACTCCCCCGCGCTTTACCACGCTCTGTCATGCCCCTCGCGGTCGGGCTTACAGTCGGGCTCGCATTCGGGCTCGCATTCGGGCTCACGTTCGGGCTCGCGGCCGGGCTTGCGGACGGGCTCGGAGCCGGGCTCGGAGCCGGACTCGCCATCAGGCTCGAGGACGGGCTCGGAGCTGGGCTCGCAATCAGGCTCACGGTCGGGCTCTTGGCCGGGCTCGTGGGCGGGCTCTTGGCTGGGCTCATGGGTGGGCTCGCGTTCGGGCTCTCGACCGGGCTCGCGGCCGGGCTCGCGGCCGGGCTCGTGTTCGGGCTCGCGTTCGGGCTCGTGGGCGGGCTCGGCAGTTCTTCCCCACGCCACATCATCCTGCGATGGCCGCGGCTCTCCGATCTCGCGACCGGGCTCGCGACCGGGATCACGGTCGGGCTCGCGGCCAGGATCACGTTCGGGCTCGCGAACGGGCTCGCGAACGGGCTCACGTTCGGGCTCGCGTTTGGGATCACGTTCGGGCTCGCGGTCGGACTCGCGGTCGGACTCGGAATGGACACCGCTGTGGACACGCAACGGGCCGCTGCCCCCGGGGCTGTGCTAATCCACGATCGCGCCAGTGGGCTCGCGTTCGGGCTCGCGTTCGGGCTCGCGGACGGACTCGCGGCCGGACTCGCGGAGGGGCTCGCGAACGGGCTCACGTATGGGCTCACGGGCGGGCTCGCGCTCGGGCTCGTCTCGGTATGGGGACGCCTGGGCATCGCCCGTCTCTGGCTGGCTGGCCGGGGCCACCAGCCTCTCCATCTGATGACCTTCCTCACCGACGCGCACGACCGGGGAATCCTCCGGCAAGCCGGTGCGGTGTGGGAATTCCGGCACGCCAACCTGCAACGCCGCCTTGCCAGCCACCATCACCATCGGGCGTGAGTTGACGCCAACGATGTGCGCTGCGCACGCCAGCTCCCGACGGCACGCCGCCGGCCGGTACATCCGCGGGAATGAGCCGGGCCTGAATCTCCGACCTGTTCGACGGCGGCTGCCAGCACCTCGGCGCCCGGCCCACACCCGTCGCTCCAGGTCACCATCGCCCGGTGCGTCGCCAGGCTGACCGTCGCCCAGGCTCCGGCCCGCCGGTTCGACGCCTTCTCGACCCGGCGGGCGCAGGCTGCACAGGTCATCCCGGGACGGCACGCTCAACCAGCGCGGTGCTGGTGACAGCCGCGCCGGCTGTCGCGCCCGCGGGTGGAGCGGCAGGCGCGGCCGGCATTCTGCTCACGCTCCGACAATCGCTCCGATCGTGTAACCTGCGTCGACGATCGCCGCTTCGATGGCACGCACATCCACCGCCGCGGAGTGGTCCACGCGGACCGAGGTGGACGCGACGTCGACGGACACTGCGCTGACGCCCGGCACCTGGCTGACGGCCGTTTCGATCGCGGCCTTGCAGTGGTCGCAGCTGATGTCGGGTACCTGCACCGTCAGCGCCGTCATTGATGCTCCTACCGCGTCGCGGGCCTCGCCGTCGAAACCCTTTCGATGAAGGGTAGTAGAAGCGTCGGCGGGAGTCCCCGCGCGGCGCGGCCGTCAGGCGGCCGTCGGCCGTCGGCCGCGCGTCACCGACCTGTCCCGCAGCGGAGCGATGGTCATCCCACCAGGGCTGCGAGTTCCGCGTCGACCAGCGCGCTGATCCGGCCCGACCGAGCCTCGTCGACGATCACCCGCAGTTGGTCGACGCTCATCTGGATGCGCTGGCCAAAGTCGTCAGTGAGCACGATCCGCTGTTCCGCGGGCGCCTCGTGGTCGACGAACAGCTCCGGGCAGCCGCAGCTGCACTTGCCGCAGAAGGTCAGGATGTGGCGAGGCGTTCCGGATACACTCATGACAGCTCCAGTGGATAAAAGGCGACAGATTGTTTCCCAGTCTAAGATCTGGCCCGGTGGCTGTCCGGCTTTTTGTTGATG
>NZ_CAKJTP010000117.1:7531-13669 GCF_917627335.1 Protofrankia sp. CiT1
GGAGCTCCGGAACCCCGATTGGAGTGCTGATTTGTATGTTTGTCTGGCAGCTTGAATTGCCACGGCGCTATGCGAACCCCGCCTGGCCGTGGATACCGTTGTAGCTGCTGAGCCATCCCGTGCTCAGGTGGTCGCCCCGCCAAGAAAACACGCTGACCCCGCGTTCCAGGGCCGGTGCGTGGGCCTCGCGTGCATAGCCGGCGGAACCCTTGGCCTCACCGGAACCGTTGGCGCTACCGGGGCCAGACTCTCCGGTACCCGGATAGGACATCCACTGCCCGGCCGGCGACCCGACGGCGATGTGCTGATCACCCGCCCAGACCACCGCCGCTGTCCCGTTCGGCGTGGTGACCTTCACGCGGTCGTCGGCCTCGGTGACGAGGCTGTCGGTCGCCCGGTCACGCAGCAACGCCACGTATTCCTGGGCATCCAGCTGGCATTGGGCCGGGGCACGGCCCACCGGCCAGTCCGGGGCTGTCACACCGTGTTCGCGGGCGGCTGTGAACAGCAGTGGCACGATGCGCTCCGCTCGCAGCGGGGTCGCCATCTGCTCGCACATCCACAGCAGCCGGCCCGCGCCACGGGTGGGCGCGAGCTGCCGCCAACGGATGCGCCGGCCGAGATCCCCCGCGATGACGGCAACCCACGGCGCGACAGTGGCCAGCTCACCCTGCGCCGCCAGCCAGGCGAAATAACGCGGCATCTCGCTGAGAATCGGCAGCAGGACCGAGGATGGCAGCCCGGCGATTCTCCGCGCCGGCCGGCTGAACGCCCGCGGGCTGTTCGCGACCAGCGCGATCGCGACCTGCGCCAGATCGCCCGGCGCCGCGGCGGTTGACGGAACGAGACCGAGCGCACCTCCTGGGGCGTCAACCAGCTCCAGATATCCCCGGGCGCGCAGCAGCCGTGCCACCCGGGGACGCAGATCGTCCGTCACCGGGGCCTCGGCGAACTGCGGGACACTGACGCTGATCGCCAGCCCGAGCAGCCGCTCGGCGTCCTCGGGGTCGTGGGGCCGCCGGTCGGCCTCCGCGAGCAGGCTCCGCAGCCGCATGCCGATCTTGACCGGAACCATGAACCGGGTCGTCAGCGTGCCCAGCTCGGTGACCCTGAGCACCGTGCCGACATCCGGCTCGGCGACCAGTGCGAGGTACCCACCCTCCACCAGCAGGTCGACGGCATCCCGCACCGGCGTGAGCCCTTCGGCACCCTGATGATAAGCGAGCGTGCTCAGCCACCAGTTCTCCGCGTCGGTGAGGGTGTGGACGCGCCGCTGAGCCGTCTCCGCCAGTAGATGATCGGCAAGACTGTCCGCGATGTGGGAGCGGACCGCGTACCCCTCGACGAGCCGGTTCTGCCAGGTCGCCCGCTCCGTCTCGTCGACGACCAGGTAGGACCATCCCGCGGTCTCCCCGGCACCGACCCGGCCGGCCCGGCCGAACATCTGCTGCACCGTCGCCACATCGATCCTGTCCAGACCGATGCGGGTGTCCCGGACGACGACCGCCCGCGCGGGCAGGTTCACCCCGGCCGCCACCGTCGTCGTCGCGACGAGGACATCCAGAGCGCGGTCACGGAAGGCGCGTTCCGCCTCACGGCGGTACTCCCAGTCCTTGTAGTGCAGGCCCACCCCGGCCGCGGTACACACCTGGTGAACGCGGGAGCCGTCATCCGGGTCGATGCCGCGGATGTCCGCGCCCCGGTCGGCCGCAATCATGAGCGCGGTCACGCGAACGTTGCGCCGGCTTCCGCAGAACACCAGCACGCTGCCACCGTCATCGGTGACCATACGCGTCAACGCCGTGGCCGCCCGCAGCCTGTTGGCGTTGTCGGTCCTACGGTCGGCGGTGGCCGGGATCATCGGCAGCTGCCAGGTCAACCGGGACGGGCGCCACGTGGTCGTCACGACGCGAGCGCCGAGCCACCCGGCGACCTCGTCGACATTTGCGACCGTCGCTGACAGCCCGACGATCCGCACCGGTGATCCCGCACCACGCATCCGGGCCAGCAACGCCTCCAACAGCGGCCCCCGCCCGGCACTGCCCAACAGATGGATCTCGTCGACGACCAGGCAGCCCACCTCACCCAGCGCGACACGCAGCGACGTCGCCCGGCACACCGACTCGAACTTCTCCGTCGTCGACACCCACAGATCGGCCTCGCGGGCCCGCTCCACGTCGACCACGTGCTCACCGGAAAGACGCTCCACCCGCAGCCCCTGCGCACGCCAGGTGGCAAGCTCGCGGTCAAGCTCATCGGTCAGTGACCGCTGCGGCACCAACCAGGCCGCTTTGCGCCCCTCACCGAGGATGGCCTTAAGCGCGGCAAGCATGCCGATCGCGGTCTTGCCCGACCCGGTCGGCGCGGCGACGAGAAGGTGGGTGTTGTCGCGCAGCACGTGCGGCGCGCCCTCCGCCTGTGCCGGGTTCAGCCCGGGATGGGGCAGGTAGGGCAGCCATTCCGCAGGCACGATCGTCCCAGCGTCGACGGGGCTCCAGGCCGGGAGGAACGGCTCGCCATGGTTGTCCCAGGCCAGCTCGAACGCGTCCCGGGCCGCCTCCGCGGCCAATCCAACAACGCCCGCCGTCCGCAGCTTCGCGGTGCTCGTGGCCGGGAGAAAACCGGGTACCGCGCGTAGCGCAGCCAACGCACCATCCGGCCCGACTGTGCTGACCGTCTCCGCCTCGACCCAGCGACGCACCCGTCGATGCGGCACCCCAGCGGCGCTCATCAGCGCACACAGCGCGTCGAAGTCCGCCGCCAGCGGGACCAGCACGCGCACGTCCACCCCGGCCGGCTGGGACGGGACGTCAGCCCACGGATCTGCGATCTTGCACCAGTACAGGAGCCTGCGTTCAGTCACCGGTTGCGGTGTTCCGGGATCAGGCACGGAGACAGCAGTGGGCCCCGGCCGCGGCCCACCCGCCGCAAAGTAACCTGGCGCGAGTCGCGGATCGAGCCGCCCCGCGGCGAGCTTCCAGGCATCCTCAGCGTGAACGACACCCATGCTCATCCCGCCGGGGAGCTGGCCGTCATCGTCGGCGCAGGACCGCGGCGATGCTGCCCTGCGCCGCCGGGGAGCGCTCCGCCGACGCCGCAGCCCACCGAAGGTCCCTACACCCAGATCCGCCAAGGTAAACGTTGCCGCGCAATGCGGGCACACCAGAGCGACGTAGCGTTGCGGCCGTCCGCCGCTCATATCCGATTTTCGGAGGCAGTGTAGCGTGCGGTCGCATCGCGGGCAGCCGCGGGGCGCAACATCGTCGTAGGACCAGCCCGGCTGGCCGAACCGCTCGTGCGCCAGCTGCGGCAAGATCCCCCACCGGGCCTCCGCGATACCCATGACGCTTGTGCGCCCGTCCGTCTCCGCACCGTCGGTGTGAGCGGAGCCCGAGCCATCAGGGCCTGGCCCAGGCCGGTAATGTGAGCCGCTGTCTCCGCCGTCACCAGCGCCGTCACCACTGATGATCAACTCATGGCTGCCGGCCACTCTATCTCTCCGATCACGATCGCCATGATGAGCCGGCCAGATATTCGTTGCATGGGCTCCATCCATTGGCTGGTTGCCTTGTCGGCTGGTAATCGTGCGCAGGCGCCGGGTCAACCGCCCATCCGTGCCACGGACGGGCCCATCAGCCACAGAACGTTCCGGTGCGGACGACTTTTTCGTCGAGCAGCCAGCCGAAGCCGCCGGCTCCTGCGCCGATCTGGGAGATGTAGCCGTAGAGCCAGCTGCCGTCGTTCGCGCAAGCCGCCGCCTTATGATCACGAATAAGGTCTCCCGTTTGACGGATCCCGCACGACCGACGGCCGTAGGATCGGGTAGACGTAGGATCGCGGAACGGTGGCAAGGGGGTGGTCATGGTTATGTTAAATCCACGTCGCCATCCTGCGATATTCGCCATCACGACATCCGTGATCAGTGGCATTGTGCTGGTTCCGTTTACCGGCTTGCTACGAGGCCTGCCGGCCCTTGCCATTCTCACCACATCGGTGCCGGCGTGGCTGGCATTATTGATCACCTGCCCCCTGGCAGCCATGATCATCGGAATTTTCCGCCGCCCACCACCTGCTCGGGCCGAGATATTCCTACTGATGCCGGCATTCAGCCAGAAGCACTGGTTGGCGGAATTGCTACGCAATATCGACCGGTCGCTTGACCGTCGCTTCGACCTCGTGGTCAAGATTCCGGACAGCGACTATGCGGGAACCGCTCAGATCCGCCGTCTCCGGCAGACCCTCACCCGTGACAAAGGCTATATCGCCGGATTCGTCGTAGCCGCCGAGCCGGACGCGACCCGCGAAGATCTCGTGACGCTATGCGCCAAGGCGCCATATCCGATAATTTTCGTCGATGTCCAGCCATTCGCACATGACGCTGACTATCCTACCAACACGGCCTTCGTTGGCTGTTCCGACGAGCTCATCGGCGAGAAAGCAGGTCGCTACACCGCCCGTATCATCGAGCGAAGCCCTGCCGCGCATCCAACTGTCTTGGTTATTGCCACAAACACCCACCGCGGCCGGCAGCGCCGATTCGTAGACGTACTCACCGGCACCTGCCCTCAGGCAACCGTGATCGTAGACGAAGACGGCCTGTTCGCCAGGGACCGCGCACGCGATATCGTTCGACGCCGGCTTGCTGAACTGGCCCGACAAAACAGACCGGTCGATGTGATCTTCTGTACCAGTGACGAGATGGCGCTTGGCGCTCTTGACGCCCTGTACGCGCCCGACGCGGGCGACCAGGCCAGGGGCGTCCGCGTGATCGGTGTGGATGGGACCCGGGAGGCACTCGCGCTCATCAACTCAGGGGGAAGTCCCCTGTGCGCCACCATTGTGCAGGATCCCGCCCGAGTCGCCGAACGCGCGGTGGACCTCATGGAACGCAAGCTACGCGGCGACGACACCCCGAAGCGCAACCATCTTCCCGTAGAACTCTACGCGCTCGACTAACATCTCGACCCGCACGCAGCGGTGCGATCACCCAGACAGCCAGGGAACGTCCGATCTATCACTGAAAGCAACCGCATCGGCGTAGGTCGTCACGACGAATTGACCGGCCGTCGACGCACTGCCGAGCTTGGCTCCCTACAACGGATGACAGGGGAGCAGCAAGGCTGCACGAAGGTCACAACCAGTTGTGATCAGATACATAATGTAGCCACTGTGCAGTGGCGCCCGAATCCACTCTGGAAGAAATCGTGCATATCGGCGCTATTCCGTCTCCTTCGGGCACGACTCGCGGAACACGTCGGTTTGACTGCCGCAGCATGCCACCTCGGGAATCCGCTGGAGCGTGATTGGCGGGCGGGGTCACATGGTCGTAGCGACGCCCGCATCGTGGTGGGAGCAGGGGGTTCGGTAAGCTGATCGCGATCGGGCAGGCTTCTCAACGATGTCCCGCTGGCCGCCGGAGACCGCCCTGCCGGTCAGCAGAACGCAGAGGTTTGGGGTGAGAACATATAGGCGTGGATGACCGTTTACGGGTCGTGCTGGTGGACGACCACGAGATCGTGCGGCAGGGTATCCGGACGATATTAGAGGCCCATGCGGACCTCGTGGTGGTAGGCGAGGCGACGTCGGCGTCAGTGGCTGTCGCACTGGTCGATAGCCACCACCCAGACGTGGTCGTGATGGATGTCCGGCTGGGCGACAGCAGCGGTATCGACGCTACCCGGGAGATCCGTACCCGGCACCCCACCGCACGGGTGCTGATATTGACGTCGTTCCCTGATGAACACGCGCTTATCTCCTCGATCGAGGCCGGTGCCAGTGGTTATGTCCTGAAGCAGATCAGGCGGGACGAGCTGGTCTCGGCCGTGCGTGCCGTCGGCGACGGTCAACATGTCGTGGACAAGGCTGTGACTGGTGTTTTATTGGAACAGGTCCGGGCCGGTACCATCGGCGACCCACACGGCACCGATGAAAGGCTCAGTAGGTTGTCTGCGCAGGAGAAGCGGATTCTGGCGCTTGTCGCTGCGGGTCGGACCAACCGGGAGATCGGCGTCCAACTGCACCTGGCAGAGAAAACAGCCCGTAACTATGTCTCGAACATCCTCGGCAAGCTCGGTCTGTCCCGGCGCACCGAGGCCGCTGCCTACTTGGCCCGGCGTAGCACCCGATCCCAGGGCTCCT
>NZ_CAKJTP010000118.1:0-6511 GCF_917627335.1 Protofrankia sp. CiT1
GTCCGAGCCCTGCGCCGCCCCCGCTAGATGATTTTTTACTCGCCCGGGTCAGGGAGCCAGGTGCCAGAGCGCGTCGATGGGCAGAGCGCGCAGCCGGTCGCCGAACGGCAGCGTCTGTTGGCCGGTGTAAAGCAGGTAGCCCGCGACGAACCGCGGTCCGAGCCGGGCCGCGAGATGGCGCAGGCCGGTGAGGTCTTCGGTGCGAACGGTGGCACCCGCCTTGACCTCGATCCCCACGACACGGCCGTCGGCTGCCTCGAGTACCGCGTCCACCTCGATTTTGTCCTTGGTCCGATAGTGGTACAGGCGCGCGCGTTGCTCGTTTCAGCTGAGCTGGCGCGCAAGTTCGGTGAGGACGAAGTTCTCGGCCATCGGACCGGCGGCGCCGTCGGGTTCACCAAGCCGTGCCGCGTCCTGTCCCAGCAGATGGCAGGCGATGCCGCTGTCCACGTATACAAGCTTTGGCGTCGCAACGGCTCGCTGGGTGTGACCGGCGGACCAGGCTGGAATCTGTTTGATGAGAAAGACCGCGGCCAGCAGCTCCAGATAGCGGGCAAGGGTGCTTCTGGGGATGCCGGACTGCGTGGCGAGTGAACTCAGTACCAGGAGACCACCGGACCGGCCCGCGAGCAGCGCGAGCAGCCGGCGCAGGTCGCCACGGCGTTCGATGACGGACAGCTCGGTGACGTCCCGCTCGATCAGGGTGGACAGGTAGGACTCGACGAAAGCTGCTCGACGGCGAGGGGAGCGTCGCACCGCTTCCGGGTAGCCGCCACGCACGATGCGTTCCAGGTAGTCGCGGCGACGCAGCGCTGAGGTGCGGGTGAGGGCTGGCCCATGGGCGAACGCCGCGTCGACGAATCGGTCAGCTGTGCCGTCGATCTCGCCTTGTGAGAAAGGCCAGAGCTCGATGGTCTCCGTCCGCCCGGGAAGCGCGTCGGGGAGGTCGCGCAGCGCGAGTATCCGGGCGGATCCGGTCAGTAGGAAGCGGCCTGCTCTCGGGTCGGTGTCCACCGCCATCTTGATGGTCCGGAATAGCTCGGGTGCGAGCTGGACCTCGTCGATGACCAGCAGACCATCGTGGTCGATGAAGGTCGTGGGGTCATCACGTGCGGCGCGCAGCGTGGCCGGGTCGTCCAGCAGGCGGATCAGTGGGTTGACGGAGGTGGCTGCCACGAGCTTGGCCAGCGTGCTCTTGCCGGCCTGCCGCGCGCCGTTGATGGACACGACCCTGGTGTCGCTCAGGGCCTCCACGATGAGTGCTTCCGCCTTGCGGGTGACAAGTTCGCCGCGCTCGTTCACACCTCCATTATGGTCACCTGGTCGCTAGGTTCGTGGTGAGCTGGCCGCAGGGTTCGTGGTGAACTGGCCGCCACCAGCGTGGGCATCTGGTCGCTGGTTTCATGGCCGTCCGGTCCGTCGTCGGGGGGAGCCGGTGTCATGCTCGGCTGCTGGATCCGGTGCGGCGACGGGGTGGCGGGCCGGTCGGGCAAACACCCTCCAGACAGGAAACGACCGGCCGTGGGCCGGTCACGGGGGCGAGACGGAACACCCGTCTCACTCTGTTCAACGAACCAGAACACCAGCGAATTTCGCCAAGCAGGGGTGAATAGTATCAAACGTATCCAGACGGCGGCTGCTGAGCGGATGGCGCCGATCGGCTCCGTCGCGCCGGTAGTGCCGTCGGCGACGGACCCCCTACCCCTTCGTCAGGCCGGTTGTGCGGCCCCGGCCGGTGGTGGCCGCTACCCGCTACCGTTGCCGTATCCGCTGGTCACAGGCCGCGGAGCACGTCCGGGAGGAGTCGCGCCGCCGCTACAAGTAGCGGGCCATCACCCCACGGTTTTGGACCCGCCGACAGCCACGGCGGGGCCCCCGGGCGCGGTCCGGGCCCGACCCACACGGCACGGGCACGCCCGTCACGGTCACGCGACAGCACCGAGGCGGGGCTGGTTTGGACCTGTAGGGCTGCGGCGTTCTCAGAGAGCATCTTGTTCGTTTTGCGGTGGTTCAGTCGGACATGGTTGGCGGAGACGTCCCCGCCCACGAGATCGAAGCGCGGGTGGTCACGCGACTCGGCCGGCAAGCCCTCCTGAGCCGTCCTGACCCGCCTGAGTTGCACGTGATCCTTGACGAGTCCGTTCTACGTCGGCCGGTCGGCGGAGCCGCTGTGATGGCCGCGCAGCTACGTCACATCTTCACCGCGGCGGCGCGGCCCACGATCATCGTGCAGGTCCTCCCCAGCGCGCTGGGAACGCATCTCGGCACGGCCGGATCGTTCGTGCTGCTGGAGTTCGCCAAGGCACACGCGATCGTGCACCTCGAACACCTACGCTCCAGCCTGTTCGTCGATGAACCCGAGACGACGTCACCCCGTTCAGACACGCCCGGGATACGCTGGCACAACAGGCGCTGGACCCCGGTGCATCGGCGGACCTGCTGGCATCCCTCGCAAACGAGTACCAGGGGAGGTGATGACGATGGATCTGACCAACGCCGAATGGCGCAAGTCGAGTTACAGCGCGACGCAGACCAACTGCGTGGAGGTGGCGCGATCCTCGGAGATCGTTGCCGTCCGTGACAGCAAAGACCCGACCGGACCGGTCCTCGTCTTCACCCCAACTGAGTGGGCCGCGTTCGTCGCGGGCATCCGCGACGGAGAGTTCGACCACTGACACGGATGTAGGTTCCCCGAGTCCGCCGCCACTTCCCAGGAGGCTTCGCCACTGGACCGGCAATTGGCGAAAACGGACGGGCCTGACCACTGACGGTCGCGCTGGGTGGCAAGAACGGTCGGCTACGCGTCGGGGACTGCCATCTCAGCTTGGTAAGTACACGCGCAATCAGTGCCATCCGCACCGGGAAACCCCCAGGTCACGCAAGATCGATTGTCATCGCAGCGGGGGGACCTACAACGGACAATGATCAATCGCCGCAACGACGCAGGCCCACCCGATCCGGGTGGGCCTGCGTCGTTTGTGTACGCGCCGAGACGTCAGACTGACGCGATGACCCGCTCTGCTTCTGCCGTGACGATGTCCTCCTGAGGTGCGCCGAGAGGCAGCACCGACGACACGACGCGCGAGTATAGCCTGTTCCCATCGAGTTCCTGCGTCACCGATTCGACGCGGAGGATCTGGAAGTAGGGCACCGGTACGGCCTGGTCCGGAAGGTAATGCGGGTAGAACGTGCGCCCGTACATGGCCGTGCCGTCTTCCAGCGTCGCACTGAATCGAGTGGACACGGTCACCAGCCGTGGCCCGGCCTGCATCATGACGCCATCGAATGCGGGAATCTCCGCGATGCCGTTCCGCCCCGGTCGCAGGTGGGAGACGCCCGCTTCGATGCATGACCGGTCGAACCTCTTGGCGTCCCGGAAGTCCGTTTCGGACGTCGCGCGCACGTGCGCGAGGATCTGGCCCGCGTCGTCGTACATGACGCTGTCTCGGCCGCCGTCATGGAGGTGGCGTCCGATCGAGAGCCAGCCGCCCGAGGCGCGGCGGATGCTGACAGCGCCGTCCACCTCGCGCGACGCCATTACCAGCGCCCGATCACAGCACATCAGCACGATGGTTCGTGGGTCCCATCCGTCCGGGAGCGAGGTGAACGCCACCTCCATCTCGCTGACGCCGGCCTCCGGGTCGATCTTTCCTGTCCCGTGTCCGCTGACGAATCGCTCGTTGATGAAGCCCTCAATTGCGTAGTCGTGATCCATGATCAACCCGCCCTCTCGCAGTCACAACCAACGACGTGGGACGACTCCTGCAGACAAGGGAGAGTAGCAGTACAAGTACCATATGTATAAACGATTTCATTTATAAGTACGTGACCAGCTACGCCACGCGACCATCCCTTGTCGACCAGCTCAGACCAGGCGTGGCCGATCGCGTGGCGTCGCCGGCATCCGCGTACCCATCCGCGCGGACACGGTGCGGCGGCGCCCAAGAGGAGCCGTGTAGTATCTGGCACGTGCGAGGGTTGATCGCCGTTCGTATGGCGACTCTAGGCCGGATGATGCGTCTCCCCGGCCTCCTCCGCGTGTCCTGACCGGTCAGACGAGGAGGCCCGGGGAAGTCCCGGCGCCTCTCCTGGCGCGGCGGACGACTAGCCCCGGGCGTGAGGGGCTGTGATGGATCGTTACTTCGTGACGACAGCTATCCCGTATGTCAACGGCAGGCCGCATGTCGGCCACGCCCTTGAAATCATCCAAACTGACGTTCTCGCGCGGTACCGTCGACAGCGAGGCGACGGCGTGCGTTTTCAGACGGGAACCGACGACAACGCACTAAAGAACGTTCAAAGCGCGGAGGCCGAAGGTATCACCCCCCAAGAGTACGTCGACCGGGTTGCCAGCAGGTTTGGTACCCTGCGGGACTCACTGAACCTCTCTTACGATGACTTCATCAAGACCAGTTCCGATCCCCGGCATCGGCCGGGTGTCGACAAACTGTGGGCAGCATGCGCCGAACGTGGCGACTTCTACCGCAAGTCCTATTCTGGCCTCTACTGCATCGGCTGCGAGTTGTTCTACGCACCTGACGAACTGATCGACGGCCGTTGCCCGGAGCACGGCACCATTCCCGAGACGGTCGGGGAGAACAACTGGTTTTTCCGGCTAAGCCGCTACTCAGAACAGATCGAAGACCTAATCGCTAGTGACACGTTGAAGATCGAACCAGTATCACGTAAACGTGAAGTCCTGTCTTTCGTGCGGTCAGGGCTGGAAGACTTCAGCGTTTCACGCAGCATGGCACGTGCTCGGGGCTGGGGTATCCCGGTGCCAGACGACCCCGACCAAGTGATCTACGTCTGGTTCGATGCGCTCGCCAACTACATCACCGCACCCGGCTACGGGCACAACGAGGACTCGTTCCGGCACTGGTGGACCGACGCTGACCAGCGCGTCCATGTGATCGGCAAGGGAATCATCCGTTTTCACGCCGTGTACTGGCCGGCGATGTTGCTCTCCGCCGGTCTCACACTGCCAGACACCATCTTTGTACATGAATACCTGACCGCCGGTGGGGCGAAAATCAGCAAGTCTGCGGGGAACGCAGAAGACCCCGCCGATATCGTAGCCCGATACGGCACGGACGCGCTGCGCTGGTGGATGCTGGCCGACGTCGCCCGTACAGGAGACACCGACTACACGGACGCGCGGCTGATCAACCGTGCGAACGAGGACCTAGCGAACAACATCGGAAACCTGGTCAACCGCACCGTTTCAATGGTGCAGCGATACCGTCAGGGTGCTATCCTCGGTCAAGCGCTGGAGAACCCCGAAGCGACCGCGCTGCGCGCCGCTCGGGATGCGGCGACCGAACAGATTGATGCTGGACTGGCGCTGTTCGATTTCCGCCGCGCCACCGACGCAATCGTGCGTATTGCGGACGAGGGAAATCGCTATGTCGAGGCCGTAGCCCCGTGGGCACTCGCCAAGGTGGAACGCAAGGAAGCCGCGCCTACCGGTCCGCTGGATGCGGTCCTGGCCGAACTCGTGCTTACCTGCCGATCACTGGCTGACCATCTGCGTCCATTCCTTCCGGAGGCCGCGCAGAAGATCGCCGACCAGTGCGGGAACGGCGGCCCGATGGTCGCCGAACCAAAGCCCGTGTTCCCACGGCTGGAGCAGGCTGCACCTGCCTGAAAGACGACAACCGCACTTGTCGAGACGATTGTCACGTGACAACCGTGAACTGTCAGCGCGGGGGTCTTCGCGCATCCTTCGCCGACGCTCGGCGAGACGATCGTTACGTTATGATCGGGCAATCTCGCCCACCGTATGACTCTCCGTCAAGAGTACGTGATCTCGATGACTCCGGTTGTTAGTCATGATCGCTGGGCGGGTTGCGGCGGTCCGTCCGGGCGACCAGCCAGAGAGTGGCCCCCGCCATCCGGCTCTTGGGCGACAACTTAGGTTGTCGGGGTCGGTGGGGGGCGATTCAGACGCGGAAACCGCTTGCGCGCTCCCTGTCGCGTGATGCCCAGCGCGCGGCCGATGCCGCCATAGCTCGCCTCTTGGTGACCGTTCTTGCGCTGAGAGTGACTGCGAGCGCATCGCCTGCCATACGACAACCAAAGTTGTCACTAGCGAGACGACAACTCTGGTTGTCGCACAAGATCGCTGTGCAGGGTTGCACGCCCGTGCGTGTAGTCAGAATGAACCTGGCCGGTTCGGGTCATTGATCGCTGGCGTGCCGCCCAGCGGCACAGCGTCGCAGGTCAGCCCTTGGTGGGCTAGCCCCAATGCCGTGAAGTTTGGCGGGTCAACGGTCTGTCAAGGGCTGGCGGGGCTTGACCTCGTCCGCGACAGGCCCGCTTGCGGTGACTTCGGGTGCGCGGAGACATCTGGCCGGTCACGGTGGCCCTGGCCGGTAAGGTCGGTCGGGTCAGGCGCGCCCTGCGCGTGCGGGCACAGCGCCGTTGGTCATCCCTGGAGGGATTGAAACAACAGGCGCGCCCTACGCGCGGGCACAGCGCGGGCGAGGCCGAGGGAAGCGGGATGGACAGG
>NZ_CAKJTP010000118.1:6792-13307 GCF_917627335.1 Protofrankia sp. CiT1
TCGATGAAGACGGCGATGCGGTCACACCTGTGCGGTGCGCTGCGCACGGAGCACATCGGTGAGACGGTCACGGTGTGCGGCTGGGTGGCTCACCGCCGCCAGCACGGCCAGTCGTTGATGTTCGTCGACCTGCGGGATCACGCTGGCCAGGTGCAGTGCGTGGTGGACGGGTCCGTCGATGCCCGGTCGGAGTACGTCCTGCGCATCACTGGCACGGTGGCCGCCCGGCCTGAGGGGACGGTCAACCCGAACCTCGGTACCGGCGAGGTCGAGCTGCGCGACTGCGCGGTCACGGTGCTTGCTCCGGCGGCACCCCCGCCGTTCCCGATCGACGACCGTGCCGACTCGGTCGACGAGTCGACCCGGCTCGCCTATCGTTATCTCGACCTACGCCGTGAACGCATGCAGCGCAACCTGCGGACCCGTTCGGCGGTACTGGCCGCGCTGCGTTCCGCGCTGGCACCGCGCGACTTCGTCGAGGTCGAGACGCCGTTGTTGATGCCGTCCACGCCAGAAGGCGCCCGGGAGTTCGTGGTGCCGTCCCGGCAGACGCCGGGGAGCTTCTACGCGCTGCCGCAGTCCCCGCAGCTGTTCAAGCAGCTGCTGATGGTCGGCGGCACCGACCGGTACTTCCAGTTCGCCCGGTGCCTGCGCGACGAGGACCTGCGGGCCGACAGGCAGTACGAGTTCACCCAGCTTGACCTGGAGATGAGCTTCGTCGACCAGGATGACGTGCTGGAGGTGATCTCAGCCGCGGTGCTGGCCGCGACCGAGGCGGTCACCGGCGCCGCGCAGCCGCCGATCGAGCGGATCACCTGGCACGACGCCATGGACCGGTTCGGGGTGGACAAACCCGATCTGCGTTTCGGCATGGAACTTGTCGAGCTGACCGGGATCTTCACGGCGAGCGGGTTCCAGGCGTTCGCCGGGGCACCCGCGGTGAAGGGCATCCGCGTACCCGGCGGTTCGGCCACGCACAACCGCAAGGCGTTGGAGGCCCTGACCGACCGGGCCAAGAAGCTCGGGGCCAAGGGCCTGGTGTGGATGCGGGTCGGCGCGGACGGGACGCTGGAGTCCCCGGTGGCGAAGTTCCTGTCCGCCGCCGAGCTCGCCGGGATCGTGAAGGCGACCGGCGGTGAGACCGGTGATCTTCTCCTGCTCGTCGCGGACGAGTGGGCGATGGTGTGTGAGGTGCTCGGCCAGCTGCGCAACGATCTCGGGCGCCCGGCCGTCGGCGAGGGCGGGTTCCGCTATGTCTGGGTCGTCGACTTCCCGCTGTTCGTGGGGATCGACGCGCAGACCGGACGTCCCAAGCCCGGCCATCATCCGTTCACCCGCCCGCATCCCGATGATATCGACAAGATCGAAACAGAGCCGCTGGCAGTGCGCAGCCGCGCCTACGACCTGGTCCTCAATGGCTGGGAGCTGGGCTCGGGCTCGATCCGGATCCATGAGCCCGAGCTGCAACAGCGGATCTTTGCCGCGCTCGGGATCTCCGCGGCCGAGGCTGACCGCCGCTTCGGCTTCTTCCTCACGCCGTTCTCCTTCGGCGCGCCGCCCCACGGCGGGTTCGCCGTGGGAATCGACCGGCTGGTGGCGATCCTGGCGGGTGAGGACAACATCCGCGAGGTCATCGCCTTCCCGAAGACCCAGTCCGGTCTTGATCCGATGACGGGTGCCCCCACCGAGATCGAGCCGCGCCAACTGCGTGAGCTGGGCATCCGGGTACTGCCCTCGGCGTAGGCGCGCCGTGCGCAAATTATGCGCACGATTCATGGCGAAAGCCTCCGGACCGTGGCGCTGGGACTTACGGTTACTCGGTTAGCGCGTCCTGTTCCAGCGTCCCGCGGCTCTCCGGCAGCGCGAGAAGTGTGCACCGAGTTGATCTTTTTGCGTGCCTTGTCGGCAGTCTCGCGCGTTGGGCGTTGCGCGTTGCCCCGCGGGTATGACCGACGCATCCGTCTCAGTCACGGTGTCGGCTGGTGCAGGCCCGGCGGGCGGGGAGCGCGGTTCGGGGACGGGACGCGGCAGCCGGATGCAGCGGGAGGCCAGGGAATGCGGATACCGTTCTCGTCGTCGCCGACGTCCAGTCTCGGCATCGAGTGGGAGTTGCAGCTGGTCGACCGCGACACCCGTCACCTTCGCGGGGCGGCGACCAGCATTCTCGACGAGTACCAGAACAAAATTGGCCGGGATGCCGAGCCACGGGCCAAGTACGAGCTGTTCGAGTCGACCATCGAGGTCGTTACCGGTATCTGTGACACGGTGTCCGAGGCCACCAGCGACCTCCTGGCAACCGTCTGTTTCCTGGAAGATCTGGCCGAATCGCGGGGGCTCGCGCTGACGTGCAGCGGGACCCATCCGCTCACCCACTATGACACGCAGCGGCTCAGTCCCGACCCCCGCTACTTCTCGCTGGTGGACCGTATGCAGTGGGTCGTGCGGCGTTTGCTGGTCTTCGGCGTGCATGTGCACGTCGGGGTCCGTTCACCGGAAAAGGCGATCCCCATCGTGAACGCGCTCGCCGCCTATATCCCACACTTTCTCGCGCTGTCCGCATCCTCACCGTTCTGGCTGGGCGCGGACACGGGACTGGCATCGACGCGTTCGAAATTGTTCGAGACCCTGCCCACAGCGGGTCTGCCGCAGCTGCTTTCCGACTGGGGGCAGTTCGAGCGGTTCATGGGCACGATGGCGTCGGCTGGCGCGGCCGAGAGCATCCGCGAGGTGTGGTGGGATGTCCGTCCCCACCCGAACTTCGGCACGGTGGAACTGCGTGTCTGTGACGGCTTGCCGACACTGCTGGAGGTCGGGGCGGTCGCCGCTCTGACGCAGTGTCTTGTCGACCGGATGAACGTTCAGCTCGACCGGGGCTACACGTTGCCGACACCACATCGATGGGTTGTCCAGGAGAACAAATGGCGGGCGGCCCGCTATGGCCTTGACGCCGAGATCATGGTGGATGAGCGAGGTACGACGCGCAGCGTCCGCGACGACCTCGTTGACCTGGTGGAGGATCTCCTGCCGGTGGCGCGCCGGCTGGCGTGTCCTGGCGAACTGGCTGACGTCCTGCACATTGTGGATGTCGGTTCGAGCAGCGAGCGACAGCGGACGGCGGCGAGGCGGGCTGATGGGGATCTGACCGCCGTGGTGGATACCCTGCTTCAGGAGATGGAGTTTCGCCGGCCCGTGCCGTGAATCCGGGCCGGCGCTGGTGGAGAGGTGGGGCCAGGCCCTTGCTGTACAGGAATATCCGCCCTGATCAGGTCTTTCGGGCGGGCGCACGATATGCGTGTGGGCAGTGGGCGCAGTCCGGGCGGCCGGCATGACAGCGAGCGCGGCTGACGCGGTCGCCGCCTGGCTGAATCAGCATGAAGGCGAGCTTGTCGCGTTCAGGCGTGACCTTCATGCCCATCCGGAACTGGGTAGACAGGAACATCGGACAACTCGCGCGATCGCGGCTCGGCTGTCAGCTGCCGGGTTGACTCCGCACCTGCTGCCGGCTGGGACAGGCCTGTGGTGTGACATCGGCCCGGTCTGTCGGGATGCGGCGGCCACGGCCACGGCCACGGCCGACGCCGCGGGGACGGCCGCCAGCCTGGACCGGCCTGACGTACCCATGGTCATGGTGCGTGCCGACATCGATGCGCTACCGCTGCTGGACGTGAAAGAGGTGCCCTACCGTTCGACCGTTCCCGGTGTCTGCCATGCCTGCGGCCACGACGTCCACACGGCTGTCGTGCTGGGGACGGGGCTGGCGCTCGCCGAGTTCGCCCGTGTCAGCCCGCTCACGGGAACGGTCCGGCTCGTGTTCCAGCCGGCCGAGGAGACCATGCCGGGCGGTGCGCTGGACGTGATCGACGCCGGTGTGCTCAAGCCGGTGTCCGCCGCCATGACGGTGCACTGCGACCCGTCCCTGGACGTCGGGAGCATCGGCCTGCGCGTTGGTCCTGTCACCTCGGCCGCCGACTCGGTCAGGATCACCCTCGGCGGCCCTGGCGGTCACACGTCACGTCCGCAGAACACGGTTGACCTGATCTACGCGTTGTCCAGGCTGGCGGTGGAACTGCCCGCGGCGTTGTCCCGCCTGGTGGATCCACGCTCTTCACTGTCGCTGGTGTGGGGGCACATCGAGGCTGGCACTGTGGCCAACGCGATCCCGCGGGCGGGCAGTATCGCCGGGACGGTTCGCACGCTGTCCCGGGACACCTGGGAGGACGTGCCCACGCTCGTGCGCCGGCTCGCCGAACAGATCGTCGCCCCTTACGGGGCGAGCCTCGCCCTCGATTACCGGCGCGGGGTACCTCCGGTGGTGAACAGCGCCGAAATCATCGAGGTGTTCCGGACAGCGCTACAGCGCGTGCTTGCGCCAGGCGCGGAGATACCGATCATGCAGTCCCTCGGTGGTGAGGACTTCGCCTGGTACCTCGACCATGTCCCCGGCGCGCTTGCTCGTCTTGGTACCCGTTCCCCCGGCGGGCACACCTACGACCTGCATCAGGGCACCTTCGACGTGGACGAGGCCGCGATCGGGACGGGCGTCCGGTTCCTTGCCGCGTCCGCTCTGCGTGGGCTGGAGCGGGCCAGCGCGTCGTGCTGACGAAACCAGCGTGCTGATCTACCAGAACAAGATCCCGGGCTGGGCCGCCCAGCAACAATCAACCCAACCCGGGACACATGGCTTATCGGCTTATCGGGAACTCGGCACCTCGGCACCTCGGCCTGGCTGTGGGCTCGCGGCGGCCGGAATACTCGAACCGCTGTGGGCGTGGGACTCGCGCACCCGCAGCAGTTTCGCCATCCAGTCCGGCAGGTACCAGTTCCACGCGCCGAACAGCGACACCAGCGCCGGCACCAGCAGCATCCGGACAACGGTGGCGTCCAGCAGGATGCCGAAGCCGAGCGCCGTCGCGAACAGTTTGATGTCGGTCTGCGGTCCGCTTGACAGCGACAGGAACGACAGGAAGAGGATCAGCGCGGCCGAGGTCACAAGCCGCCCGGTACGGCCGACTCCTTCGATGACGGCGGCGTTGGTGTCACCACTGGCGTCGTACTCCTCCCGGATGCGGGCGAGGATGAACACCTCGTAGTCCATGGACAGGCCGAACAGGAATGCGAAGATCATCAGGGGCAGCCAGAAGGTGACGGAGCCGGTGGCCTTGATGCCGTAGATCGCCTCCGAGCCGTACCCGTGCTGCCAGAAGAGCACCACGGCGCCGCCCGTCGCCCCCAGCGATATGAGGTTGAACAACACCGCCTTGAGCGGCAGCAGGAGCGAACGGAAAGCACGTACCAGCAGGATGTAGGTGATCAGGACTATCAGGCCGAGCGCCAGCGGGAACGCCCCGTAGACAGCATGGATGTAGTCCAGCTGCAGGGCGCCTATCCCGGTCAGACCGATGAACCCGGGCACGTTGTCCAGGGCGGACCGCATCCGCCGGATAGGGTCGGTGCTGCTGCCGCCCGTGGTCTCGTTGGTCGGCACAGCGAGGACGATCGACGTGCCGGCCCGGTTCGACGCCGGGCCGGTCGGGGCCGTCGCGGTGGCCACGCCGTCCACCGCGCGCACGCGCTGCACCACGTCGGCGGACGCCGACGTGTCGACCAGAATCTCGGCCGGGGTGAGGATGCCTGTCGGCGCACCGCCGTCCTCAAGGACTTTCAGCGCCTCGTAGGCGGGCCCGGTCTTCGTCAGCGACGAGGACTGCGCCGTGCCGATCTGGACCCCGAAGAATGGAATGATCAGGGCGGTAAGGATGGCGAGTCCGACGCCGGCGGCGATCCAGCGGCGGCGCACGACCAGCGATGCCCACCTGGTCCAGAACCGGCTCGCGGTGTTCTCGTGCCGGATCCGCGGCCAGTCGACGCGGGGGCCGATGCCGCCGAGCAGAGCGGGCAGCAGCGTGGTGGTGACCGCCACGCTGACCAGCGGAATGAGCATTCCGCCGTAGCCGATGGAACGCAGGAAGGGCACCGGAATGACGACCAGGGCGACCAGGCCGATCGCGACGGTGAGGCCGCTGAACAGCACGGCATGGCCCGCCGACTCCATCGAGGCCACGATCGCGTCGTGGTTCTCCCGGCCGTGGGCACGCTCCTCGCGCCACCGGGTGACGATCAGCAACGAGTAGTCGATGGCTACCCCGAGACCGATCAGGGAGACGAGGAACTGCACCAGGAACGACACGTCCGCGAAGACGGTCAGCCCCAGCAGGATCAGGAAGGTCGACGTGATCGACACCGCCGCGACGAGCAGCGGCACCAGCGCGAGCATGGAGGCGAAGACGAACGCGAGGATCGCCAGGGCGCCGACACCGGCGAGCAGGGTCTCGACCAGTACCCCCGGCCCACCGCTGGAGCCGCCGTTGGTCTGGAGTTCCTCTATGCCGGTGACGGTCCCGGTCAGCGATGCCGGCGTGTGGGCGGCGATTGACGTCTTCAGCTTGTCCAGGGTCGCGGACGCGAAGCTGGTCTGCGGTGGGTAGAAGACGTAGGCGAACTGGGCTCGCCCGTCG
>NZ_CAKJTP010000119.1:0-11521 GCF_917627335.1 Protofrankia sp. CiT1
GACGTCGCCGCGCACGCCGGCGTGTCCACGGCCACGGTCTCCCGGGTCCTCAACGGCGGGGCCGTGACCGAGGCGACGGCCATCAGGGTGCGGGAGGCGGTCACGCGTCTCGAATACACCCCCAACGCGCTCACCAGGAGTATTTTCGCCGGACGCTCCAGCACGATCGGAGTTGTCATCCGCGACTTGAGCAGCCCCTTCTACCTCGACCTGATCCGTGGCATCGACGACGTGGCCGCCGCTAACGACAGCCTCGTCATGTTCGCCAACACGTTTCGTCAGATCGATCATGAGATCGCCCTGGTCCGGATGATGGACGAACACCGGGTGCGTGGCCTGATCGTGACGACCGGCGAGGGGACCGACAGCCGTACCCGTCACATGGCCGAGAACGGCACGCCATGCGTGATCGTCGCGCGCATCGTGCGGGACCCACCGCAGGGCATGCACTCGATCAGTCTGAACAACGTCGGGGCCGGTCGTCTGATGGCCGTGCATCTGGCCGAGTGCGGGCGGTCGTCCGTCGGTGTCGTCACCTCCGGGGGCCGTCCGTCCCAGATCGAGCGCACGGCGGGGCTGCGGCAGGCTTTCACTGATTTCGATCTGCCCCTGCCCCAGGACGCGGTGACCGTAGCGGAGACGGCGAAGGAGGTCGACCGCGCCGTCGGTACGCTCCTCGCGCGTGCACATGATCGAAAAAGGCCGTTGGACGCGATCGCCTGCACCACCGGGCGCCTGACCATCGCTGTCCACGCGGCGTTGACCGCTCGAGGCCTCGCCATTCCCGACGACATCGCGTTCCTGACCATGGATGACTTTCCCTGGGCCACCGCGCTCGGGATCACCGTGATCACCCAGCCCTCGTACCAGATGGGCCGACGGGCGGCCGAACTCGTCGTTGAGCACCCCGGTGAGCCGGTCAGCATCGTTTTCGAACCGACGCTGGTCGCCCGCGGCTCCGCCGGTGAGAAACGCGGGCCGTGATCTGACGCACGGCGCTGACCTCTCCGGTCCGGCCATGGGGCCCGAGCCGTCGGCTCTTTGGAACGACACTCTCGCTGGCTGTCTCCGGCTGAGGCTGACGTTGTCACCGAGGCGGGTGTCTGGCACTCAATACGGTGCCGCGAGCCCAGGAAACATCGGGAAATGCTTCAGGTTACGGGTCCACAGATCGGCGTCCAGGTGCTGTGCTGTCGCGGCGATGACGTAATCGACAGGGTCGACACCGGGATGGGAACGCAGGTAGCGATTGGCGAGCATACCGGCACGTTCGGCCATGGAGTCATCGACTCCGACCATGTCGAGACTGTCCAGCAGGCGGTGCGTCGCATGTTCCTCGCCCGCCCGCATCCCCGCCAATATCTCGACCTTCGTCAGGACTGAGGCGACCAGGCGTTCCCCCGCCTGCGCGGCCTGGCGCAGCGCGCCGCGCGCACCCTGGTCGCCACGGAGATGATCGATGAGCACCGAGGTGTCGACGACGATTGCCATCAGTCGGCGAGGCGGTGTGCCATCCCGCGCCGCAGCCCTTCTACGTAGCTCGCCCCGTCGTCCACGCGGCCCGTCCAGCTCCCGAAGCTGGCGTCCAGAGCGCGCACCGTTTCCTCCGGGCGGCTCGAACCGTACACCCGGTCCACCGCGCGGCGCACAAGCTCGGCGAGGCCGAGCCCGCTGCGCCGGGACTCGGCCCGCAGCCGCTCGTACTGCTCGTCGGCCAGAGTGATCTGTGTACGGTGCGCCATGATGTAAGCCTACATCGTTTGACGGCACAGGTGGCGCTGCTCGGGGGCGGGATGGAGCTGGGTGAGCCGATTTCCGAGGGCACGTCAGACATCCCCGACTCGATGACGTCACGGCCGCCCAGGCTGTCTACGCTAACGGCCGTGATCTCTTCCTCTCCAGTCACAGTCCCGCCCGCTGATCTCGCAGAGCTTGCCCGCGCCGCGGCTGGTTGTCAGGCGCTGTCCCGCGCACGGCGGCTCGCTGCCTGGGTCGGCCCTGGTCGTCCCGTGACAGCGAAGGAGGTGCTCCGACCGGTTGATGTCGCGGCTGCCGCGGCCGGCGCGGGCCTGCCCGCTCCGGGAAAGGTACGCACAGCGGCCGACGTCCCAGAGTTACACCTTGCATGGCTGGCCGCGCGGTCGGCCCGCTGGCTGGTCATCGGCGGCGGTCGCGCGGTGGGCACCTGCCCTGCGGATTCCCCCGCCGAAAGCACGGACACCGCGGTCTCTCCGGGCACGGACGGGACCGACACCGATGCCAGCATGCTGAACACCTGGGCCACGGCGTTGGAGGAGGTCTGCCGGAGCCAGTCGCGCGACCGGAACCGGGCCGGGGTGCTGCTTGCCTGTCATCTGCTCCTGTCGATCCTGAGTGAACAGCCGAGCCTGCGTCAGGACGAGGTGGCCAAGCGACTCCGTGACCGGCTCTACGACCTTGACTGGATGTCCAGCTCGCTCGTACTCGGTTCGTTCAGCGGCAGCATGGGGCGGTTTGACAGCGTGCTGCGGCTGCTGGAGTCGTTCGCGGCAGTGGACAGCGGGGCCGGCCGCGTCGCGCTCACGCCGCTGGGCCGTTGGCTTCACGAGGTCGTGCGCGCGTCTCAGGTGACGCCCTCGCTGCCGGCAGCCGAACTCGTCGCCCGCCTCGTCGCGACCGACAGCAGCGAGCAGGTCGACATGCTGCTCGCTCAGTGGACAGGCGAGCGTGACAGCATCGGGCTGCTCACCGAGCTACTGCGAGCAGCCGCCGACGCGGGGCCTGCCGCCCGCGGGGTCGTGGTGGAGGCTGTCATCTGTCACGGGCCTGAGATGCTACCCGCGATGATGGCTGTCCGGGACCTGCCGACGCTCGCGCCGCACGCGGTCGACGCCCTTTTCGCCCACGGGCTGGGCGATGAACCCGACGCCACGCAGACCCGCTGGCTGCGCACCGAGTTCTTGCTCGCCATCCTGCACCGCTACGGCACACAGGCCGTTCTCGACGAGGTCACCATGGTCGGTGGCCTGGCCAGAGCCGTCGGCGGCGGGCACCCGGACGAACCCGAGCTGCGCGAGGCCATCCACGCGGTTCTCGAGGCCGGCGGGCGGCCCCGTGCCCTCCGGCTGAAGGTCGAGCTGGACGGCTGGCGGCCACGAGCATGGCGCAGGGTGCGGATCCCGGCCGCCGCGAGCCTTGCCGACCTGCACCTGGTCATCCAGGCCCTGTTCGGCTGGGACGGAGACCATCTCCACGCTTTCACCGCCGAGAACGGGCTGAGGTTCGGTGACATCGACGAAGCCGAGGACGAGGACAGCACCTCGCTCTACCGCGTGCTGCCGCGGGTGGGCTCCCGGCTGGACTATCTCTACGATTTCGGCGCATCCTGGAAGCACACCGTAACGTTGGAGGGCTTCGACTTTAACGAGGCCGCGGACGCCGTCGAAGCCGGGCCGCTCCGCATCGTCTGCTTGGCTGGGAAAGGTGACGCACCGGTCGAGTACTGGAACCCGGAGGACTCGGAGCCCGGCTCGGTGCCGTTCGACAGTGAGGAGATCAACAAGCGCCTCGCCGAACTCGTTCCGGAGCAGGATGACGTCGGGACCGACGACGCGGCCACCGTAGATCTCGCGCCTGCCAGCCCGGTCGCGCCGAGATAGCGGCGGATCTCCCGGCCCGTGGGAAGATCCACGCGCATGCGGAGGCAACCTGCCCATCGCCGGCCTGTGCAGTCAGTAGGCCGCAAAGCTCAAGATTAATGAGTATCGAGGTCGTCGCCAGGATCGCCTTCAGCCGCTGGGGTCATCCCTGGATGCGCGCCGTACCGGTGTCGTCCCCGCACGCGCGGGGTTGTGTCCTGGATGCTGCCCCCTGACCGATAGGACGGAGTCTGATGCATGCGGGCTTGGGCGTCGTGTGGGGAAAATCCAAGGCGCAGAACTCAGCTCACCTCCTACTTGGGCACCTGCTCGATACCGCGGCGGTCGGCGAGCTGGTGTGGGACCGGTTCCTGTCCTCGGCGGTGAAAGACCGGCTGGATGCCCATAGCGGCGGCCGGGGACGGCTATTCTTCTCCCTGCTGTGTGGGCTGCACGACGTCGGTAAGGCGACACCGGCGTTCCAGATGAAAGACGACGCCTTGGCGGAGCGGGTCCGCGTTGCGGGGCTCGACTGGCGTCGCCTGACCCGCAATCAGAGCCGGCAATGGCATCACGCCCGAGCCGGCGCTGTGATCATGCGGACGTACGCCGCGGAGGCTGGCTGGCCACGGGAGACGCGGAACTGGGTATGGCCACTGATCGCGGGCCATCACGGCATCGTCCCGGCGACCGCCACCCTTCAGCCTCCGACGCCGTCCGCGCATGGTGAAGGCCCGTGGCGGGAAGCGCAACGTGCGTTCGTGGCCATGGTCGCCCGCGAACTCGGCACCGATTTAACCTCGTTCGTGAATGTGAGCCGCCCGCGACGGGCTGGGCAGCTCGCCTTATCCGGTCTGATCATTATGGCGGACTGGATAGCGAGCGATGAGACGCACTTCGAGGGCCAGCCCAGCCTGGAAAAAATTTCATTGGAGGAATCGCGGCGGCGCGCGGAAACGGCGTGGACCAGCCTGGGCCTGCGGGGCGGCTGGCGCTCCAGCCACCCCGCCCCGCGGACCGAGAAGGATCTGGTTCGTCTCCGGTTCGGGCGCAGCGCCCGGCCGACGCAGGCGGCCGCTGTCGCGCTCGCGGAGGAAATGCCGGCGCCAGGCCTGATGATCATCGAAGCGCCGATGGGTGAAGGGAAGACCGAGGCGGCGCTGGTCACGGCCGAGGTGATGGCCCGGCGGTTCGGCGCGGACGGTGTGTTCGTCGGTATGCCCACGCAGGCGACCAGCGATCCCATGTTCACCCGGGTTCTGGACTGGCTCACGAAGGTCGATCCGGAGGTGCCCATCGGTCTTCTCCACGGCCGGGCGCGTTTCAACAAAGAATGGGCCGCGCTCCGTCGTGAGGCCCGGTTCACCGGTATCGACGAGGGCCTCGACGAGTACGGCTTGCCTGACGATTTCGGCTGGGCGTCGGCGGGTAACGGCTCCGGTCCCGCAGCCGAGCCCGCCGCATCGGGCGAGGCTGCGCCCGACTGGTTCCTGGGCGGGAAACGTGGCCTGCTTACGCCGGTCACGGTCGGGACCGTCGACCAGCTTCTCTACGCGGCGACGCGGACCAAGCATGTCATGCTGCGCCACGCTGGCCTGGCGGGTCGGGTGGTGATTCTCGACGAGGTGCACGCCTATGACGTCTACATGGCGCAGTTCCTCTTCGAAGCACTGCGCTGGCTGGCAGACGCCGGTGTGCCCGTCATTCTCCTCTCGGCGACCCTGCCGCCCGCCCTTCGCCTGCGCCTCATCGAGGCATATGTGCAGGGCGTGACCCAAAACCCGGACCCCGAACTGGGCTCCATACCCGCGGCGAACGGATATCCGTGTCTGACCGCCGTCGCCGTAGGCAACGACGGCGGGCTCGACGCCCGCGTCACGTCGGGCGCATCCTGGCGGGACAGACCATCGGATGTCCGTGTGGAGATCCTGGCCGAGACGGTGGAATTCGCTCCCACAAGCATCGCGGACGCGGTCACCGCCGAGGTAGCTGACGGTGGACGGGCGTTGGTGGTCTGCAACACCGTGCGCCGGGCGCAGGACGTCTTCGATCTGCTCCGTCCCGTCTTCGGCGCCGACGTCGTTCTGCTGCACGCCCGGTTCGTCGCGACCGCCCGAGCCGAGCGGGCGGAACGGATCGTCGACCAGCTCGGCCCACCGGGCCGATCCGGGGCCGCCGAGCGACCGCGTCGGCTGGTGGTCGTGGCGACGCAGGTTGCCGAGCAGTCGTTTGACGTTGATGCCGATCTGCTCGTCAGCGATCTTGCGCCCATCGACCTGCTGATCCAGCGTGTTGGACGTTTACATCGTCATGTCCGGCCGGACGTCGACCGGCCGCACCGGCTGCGCCAGCCTCGCCTGATCGTCAGCGGGCTGCGCCTGGACGCCGCCGGCTTGCCGTCCTGGCCGGCCGGAAGCCGGGCGGTCTACGGTGACCATCCGCTCGTCCGCGCGGCGGCGCTCGTCCTCGACGCCGTGGCCGGTCCCGGCTGGTCGATACCCGCCCAGGTCCCGGCACTCGTCGCCGACGGGTACGGCGAGCATCCGCTCGGCCCGCCGTCCTGGACCGCGGCGGCTGAGCGGTACCGCCAGGACTGGCTGGACAAGGAAGCTGAACGCGCCGCGAAGGCTGCGAACTATCTTCTCGCCGGGGTGGATGCGCTCGGCGCAAAGACCCTGGATGGCCTGCACGATCGGTCGGCCGCGCCCCGGGAGGACGACGAGAGGATCGCCGCGGTGGTTCGCGACGGTCCCGAGTCGGTCGAGGTGGTCCTGGTCCGGCGGGCGCCAGACGGGGGCTTGCGGACGCTGGCCGGCCGGCCGCTGGGGCCCAACGGCGAGGCGGTCAACGGCGACGACGCGCTGCTCGAGGAAGTTGTCGGCGCGACCATCCGGCTGCCGCCGATCGAAGCGATCACCGCGGCCGCTCGGGCGGAGCTCGGCCCGCTCCCCGGCTGGTCCCGAGACGATCCGTGGCTGCGTCACGCCCGTGCGCTTGTGCTCGACGACAAACTGTCGGTGGCCTTTGGTAAATATCTGCTGACATATGACAACGACCACGGTCTGCGGTATCAGCGCCAGGGGGAGCGATGACCAGCTTCGACCTCATCCACGAGCCGTGGATTCCAGTGATCCGTGACGGTCACCGCACCGACGTCAGCCTGGCCACCGCCTTCGCCGACGCCGCCGTGATCGACGGCCTGGCGGTCGACGACCCGCTGGAGGCCGTCGCTGTCCTCCGCCAGGTCCTGCTACCCGTCATGCTGGACGCGCTGGGCGCGCCGCGTGACGACGACGAGTGGGCGGCGCGCTGGGAAACGGGGAGATTCACAGACGGAGACCCGATCAGCCGTTACCTCGGCGATCACACCGCCCGGTTCGATTTATTCCATCCCACCCAGCCGTTCGGGCAGGTCGCCGGGCTGCGCACGGGAAAGGGCGAGACAAAACCGATCTCACTGCTCATCCCTCGGCTCGCCGCGGGCAACAACGTCCCGTTGTTCTCAGCCCGGACCGAGGATGACCCGCCAGCGCTCAGCCCAGCGCGGGCGGTCCGAGCGCTACTGGCCGTCCAGTGCTGGGACACCGCCGCCATCAAGTCGGGCGCGGCCGACGACAACAAGGTCAAAGCCGGGAAAACCACCGGCAACCCGACTGGTCCGGTCGGCCAGCTCGGCGTCGTCATCCCGATCGGGCTGACCCTCTTCCAGACCCTGCTGCTCAACACGCCCATACTGCCGGCGGGGCTGCGCCAGCGGGATGCTCCCTGGTGGCGGCGGGAGCCCCCCACCGGACGCTGGGCCTCCCGGTCCGCCCAGGGCCTGCTGGACCTGCTCACCTGGCAGTCCCGCCGAGTCCGGCTCGTGCTCGACCACGGCGACACGGTACCCACCGTGAGCCGGGTCGTCCTGACCGCCGGCGACCGGCTCGTGCCGCTCCCGCACGACCTCGAGCCCCACACTGCCTGGCGGCGGGTTGACAAGCCCAAGAAAGAAGACCCGCCGGTACGGCCGGCCCGCCACCAGCCGGGCCGGTCCGCTTGGCGCGGCCTGGAGGCGCTGCTGGCCACGATCCCGACCAGCGGCGAGCGGATGACCGCGCCGTCGCTGCTCACCCAGCTCGGCCGGCTCCGCACGGACGACTACCTCGCCGACGACATCCCCCTTCAGGTACTTACCGTGGGGGTGAGCTACGGCAACCAGTCGGCGATCATTGAGGACACCATGATCGATGGTGTCCCGCTACCGGTCGCCGCGCTCGCCGGGGGAGACTCGGCGGTCCGGGACACCATCCTGGCCGTCGTCGGGCAGGCTGAGAAGCTGCGAGTCGCGGCCAACCGGCTCGGGGACGACCTTCGAGCCGCCGAACACGGCGAGAAGATTCCCTGGGACAAGGGCCAACGGCTCGGTGACACCCTCGTCCACAGCTTCACCCCCTACGTCCATCGGCTCCTGGCCGGGCTCCAACGGCGGCCCGACCTCACCGAACAGGCCGAGGATGCCTGGCGGGCCATTGCCCGCCGACTGGCCTTTGCCATCGCCGAACCCGCCCTGGCGGGGGCGGGCCCGGGAACATTCCTCGGCCGCGACCCGGACACCCCCTTCGGGCCTCGGCTCGCGACCGCCGAAGCGTCGTTCCGGCGCGCGCTCAACGATGCCCTCGGCCGGCCGGAAGACACCTCCACGGCATCCAGACCTACGACGGGGAACCCATGACCACCGAAGCCACACCGTCCGCTGACACGTCCGTTCCGGAGCAACGAAGCCAGGTCCGATACTTCTGGGAACGGACGGCGTCGGGGACAAGCCCGGACGGCGCGGCCTTGGCCGCCCTGCGGCGCGGTGTCGGCCGCGAGCCGGGCAGCGTCCCCTCGATGTGGCAGCATTACGCCCTCCTCACGGCAGATGGTGGGATCAGCGCGCGCTTGCGCGCCGAGCACGCCGCCCTCACCCTGTATGCCATTCATCAGCAGTCGCAGCCCAAGTCGGTGCACGACGCGGGCATCGGGGTCGGTAAAGCTGTTCAGATGCTGCGGGCCAGCGAGAAATTCAGCGTCGAGGCTGTCGACCGGCGCTTCAACGCCGCCGCCACCGCCACATCACTGGACGAGTGCGCCTACCATCTCCGGGGCCTGGTCCGTCAGCTCCGGCAAATCTCCCAGCCGCTCGACTACACCGCCCTGCTCGGCGACCTCATCGATTGGCAGCGTCCGGAGCGAATCGGCCGGGTCCGTCGCGACTGGGGACGACAGTACTTCCTCGGCCGTGACCGCGGCGGTCCTGACAGCACCAGGCCCAACCGCGCCAAATCTGCCCGCGCCAAATCCGACGGCACCAAGCCCGGCGGTTCCGCCACCCCCAACGACTGACACCCGCGGCGCGCATTTCCCCGCGGCCGTTGCGCCCGTACCGATCCCACTACCATCGCCCGATACCATCAGGATGAAGAGCATACCGATGCCTCTCTATGTTGACATTCATATTCTCCAGACCGTGCCCCCGTCGAACCTCAACCGGGATGACGCGGGCACACCGAAACAAGCCATTTACGGTGGGGTCAGGCGCGCGCGGGTATCGTCCCAGGCGTGGAAGCGGGCGACCCGCACCGCGTTCAGTGATCAGGTGGATCCAGCCCGGCTCGGTACCCGGACAAAAAAGATCTCAGGCCTGCTCTGCGAGCGGATCGCCGCGCGCGGCCTCACTGACCCGGAGGCGTGCGCCCGGATCACCAAGGCTCTCCTCGCTGACCTTGGCATCAAGGACGGGAAGAAAGAGACCGAGACCGCCTATCTGCTGTTCTTCGGCCGCCCGCAGCTCGAGCGGCTCATCGACCTGATCGAAGCCGACCTTCCTCAGCTCGCGGAGCTCGACGAAACGGCCCTCGCTGCCTCCCTCGGCCACGTCTCTATCAAAAAGGTGCTCGGCACCGGCCATCCGATCGACGTGGCCCTGTTCGGACGCATGGTCGCTGAGCTGCCTGATCTGAACGTCGACGCCGCGACCCAGGTCGCTCACGCCTTGTCCACCCACGCCGCCGAGGTCGAGTTCGACTACTACACGGCGGTCGATGACGAGAACCTCAAGGAGGAGACCGGCGCCGGAATGATCGGCACGGTGGAGTTCCAGTCCGCGACGCTCTACCGGTATGCGACCGTCGGCCTGCACCAACTCGCCGACAACCTCGGCGGCGACGTGGAGGCAGCCGTCGAGGCCCTGCGTGTCTTCCTCACCGCGTTCACCACCTCCATGCCGACCGGACACAGGAATTCCTTCGCGCACCGTACTGTCCCCAACCTCGTCACCGTCGCCCTGCGCGGCGACCAGCCGGTCAACCTCGTCTCCGCGTTCGAGAATCCCGTACGGGCCGGCAGCCGAAGCATCCTGGCGACCTCCATCGACCGGCTGGCGAACGAGCTGGCCGAGGCCGCCTCGCTGTGGGGACGCCGGCCCGCGCTCGTCGCCTCCACCTACAGCACGAGCACGTCAACCGCTGGCGCGGACGATCTAGCCAGCACGCTCGGCCCATCGACGCCGTTCAAGGACGTCGTCGAGATGGTGACCGTGGCCGCGCGGGAGCGCCTCACCGGCGCGGCGCGATGAGCACATCGTCCTGTCTGGTCCTCCGGCTGGCCGGGCCGATCCAGTCATGGGGCGGCCCGAGCATGTTCAACCGCCGTGAAACCTCTCCCGAGCCGACGAAGAGCGGTCTTGTCGGCCTGCTCGCGGCCGCGCAGGGCCGTCGGCGGGCCGACCCGATCGAAGACCTGCTCGCATTGACCTTCGGGGTCCGCACCGACCAGGCCGGGACTCTGCTCCGCGACTACCACACCGTCAGCGACTACCGTGGCCGCCCGTTGCCGTCGGCCGCCGTCACAGCCAAGGGGAAGCAGAAGCCGACATCGCCCGCGAAACTCACCCATGTCACCGAACGCTTCTACCTCCAGGACGCCGTCTTCATCGTCGCGATCGTCGCGCCCGACGACGTCCTCGTCGCCCTCGCCGATGCCATCCGCAATCCCGCCTTTCCCCTCGCGCTTGGCCGCCGAGCCTGCCCCCCGACCCAACCGGTGCTGCTCACACCCGTCGGCCAGCCAGGCTTGACCGCCTGGACCGGTGGGCTGCTCGACGTCCTCGGCCAGGTGCCCTGGTACGGCGGACACAGCCAGCGGCGTCAGCTCGAACGGCTGAAGTCCCCGCCGCGTCACCTCGACCTGCCCGTCACCCTCGACGATCCCGCCGGTGACGACATCCGGATGGACCTGCCGACGAGCTTCGACCCCCGAGACCGGTCCTTCACCAGCCGCCGGGTCCGTCAGACCTGGGTGCGCGTTCCCTCGCCCCACGTTGACAACCCGGATGCTGTCGACGCGGCCGACAGCCATGACCCCTTCGCGATTCTCGGATGGTGACCGGCAGTGACCTATTTGTCCCGAATATGGCTTAACCCGCTGCGGCGACAGAGTCAGAAGCTGCTCAGCAGCCCGGAGAGATTGCACGCCGCCGTACTTGGCGGCATCAGCCGCCAGCCGATCAGCGAGCGTGTTCTCTGGCGTCTGGAAAGCGACTCGTCGCGCGGCGAGGCCCACGATCGGCCGCGCCGTGAGTACCGAGCGGAGCTCTTGGTTCTCACCGAGTCAGCCCCATCGTGGGAGCACCTCATCGAACAGGCCGGCTGGGCCCATGCCGACGAGCCGCAGGCTCTCATCCGCGACTACCAGCCGCTGCTCGACCGCCTCGAGACGGGCCGGGAGTTCCGCTTCCGGCTCCGCGCGAACCCGGTCAGTTCCACCCGTACGCCGATGAACCCGTCGGTCAGCCAAAAAGAGCGCCTATCCCAGCCGCGTCCGCGCGGCGTCCGCGTTCCGCACCGGACCGCAACCCACCAGATCGCCTGGCTGACCAGCCG
>NZ_CAKJTP010000119.1:11804-13283 GCF_917627335.1 Protofrankia sp. CiT1
GGGTGCGGGTGCATCCAGCACCCGGGGCCATCGTGTCGTGCTGAGCACCGCAACCTTTGACGGAGCGCTGCGAGTGACTGATCCGGCTCTTGCCCGCCATACGTTGACGCACGGCGTCGGCTCCGCCAAAGCCTATGGATGCGGCCTCCTCACCCTCGCCGCCTACCGGCCGCCAGCCGAAACCGGCGGATGACATGTGGTGGCTGGCCAACCCACAGGACCTCCATCGCATCGAAGACCGCGTCTCCACCCTGTATGTCGAGAAATGCCATATCGATCGGGACGACAACGCCGTCGTGCTCGTGACCCGCGAACGTACCGTCAGGGTTCCAGCCGCGTTTGTCGCGAGCTTGCTGATCGGCCCAGGAACCCGAATCACCAGCGGTGCCGTCCGGCTGCTCGCCGACTCCGGCACCGCCGTGTGCTGGGTCGGCGATCGCGCGGTCCGCATGTACGCCGCCGGTCTCGGACCCAGCCGAGGCGCCGGGCTGCTCCTCCGTCAGGCATATCTGGTAACCCGCACCAAGGAACGCCTCGGTGTCGCGCGACGCATGTACGGCAAACGCTTCCCCGACGAAGACGTATCCCAAGCCACGATGCAACAGCTCCGTGGCCGGGAGGGCGCCCGCGTCAAGAAAGTTTACCGACAGCACGCGGAACGCACCGGCGTTGCATGGTCCGGACGCGCGTACAAACCAGGTGAACCCTACGCCGCCGGCGACGACATCAACCGGCTCCTGTCGGCAGGTCACACCTGCCTCTACGGAATATGCCACGCCGCTGTCGTAGGAATAGGAGCCAGCCCGGCACTCGGATTCGTCCACACCGGCGGAGCCACCTCCTTCGTCCTCGACATAGCGGATCTCTACAAGGCGGAATACACAATTCCGCTCGCCTTCGACCTCGCCGCCGCCGGCCGAACCGAGGAACGCGACATCCGGACCGTCTTCCGCGACCGCGTCGCCGATGGCAAGCTCATGGCCCGCATTGTCCGCGATATCAAAGATCTGCTTCTCGGCGAAGGAACGGATATCGACGACCAAGACGAACTTCACCTGTGGGATGAGGTCAACGACCGCGTCCCCGGCGGGGTCAACTGGGCCATCGACATGGTCGACAGCTGGGACGACGTCAGCTTTCTCGGCATCACAGGCCCGGACATCGACGACCACCGGCCACCGCTGTGACCGTCATCGTCCTCATAGCAGTGGCCGACGGCCTGCGCGGGCACCTCACCCGATGGATGATCGAGATAACGGCCGGTGTGTTCGTCGGCAACCCCAGCGCCCGGGTCCGCGACCGACTTTGGACCGTCCTGACCGCTCGCGTCAACGACGGCCAGGCAGTCATGATCGAACCAGCCAACAACGAACAAGGCTGGACCGTCCGCACCGCTGGCCGCGATCGAGGCTACCCCGTCGACTACGACGGACTGATACTGTTTGCCCGTCCACGCCGCTAAAGCCGCAGGTCAGCAAG
>NZ_CAKJTP010000120.1:0-8069 GCF_917627335.1 Protofrankia sp. CiT1
GACCGGGCGCGCGGGGGCCGGGGCGGGTCGAACGGCGTTATGCCGGGCCGAGACGACCCGGCTGGCCGGAACGGGGCCGGACAGGACCCGCTCGACGCGCTGGCTGTGGCCGACAGCCCCGCCGCGGCCCGCAAAGTCGTCACCAGCCTCATCGCGGACGGTGTTGATCTCATCAAGGTGTGTCTCGGGGACGTTGCGGGCCCGGCGCGGCCTGGGCGGTCGCCACTGCGTTACGACGAGCTCGCGATCGTGCTGGAAGCCGCGCATACGGCCGGGCTACCGGTGATCGCGCACGCGCTGACCGTCGCAGCGGTGGAGCTGGCGCTGCGGGCGGGCGTGGATGAGCTCGCCCACGTCCCGCTGGAGCCGCTGCCGCCCGAGACCGTCGACCGGATCGCCGCCGCTGGCGTGCCGGTGGTGTCGACCCTGCAGTGTCACTCCGGGGCCGGCCCCGTGCCTGGGCGCAACGCGGCGCTGCTCCATCGCGCCGGTGTTTCCCTGATCTACGGTACCGATGCGGGCGGCGCGGGTAACCGTCCGCCCGGCGTCGATCCCCGGGAACTCGACCGGCTGGCCTATGCCGGGCTGGGCCGCCTCGGCGCGCTGCGCGCGGCGACCTCCGGCGCGGCGCGGGCAGCCGGGCTTGACGGCCAGCGGCCGTCGGGGCGTATCGAAGCGGGAGCGTACGCGGCCGTGGTCGGGCTCCCCGCGGACCCCCTGGTCGAGCCTGCGGCCTGGCGCCACCCGACAGTGGTGGTCAACGGCCAGCGGATGATCACGGCGTAATGTTCGCGAATGTGAAGCTTTCTGTCTTGATGCCGGTGTTCAATGAACAGGCCACACTCGCGTCCGCGGTCAAGCGGGTGCTTGATGTCAGCTACCCCTGCGAGGTCGAGCTCGTAGTGGTCAACGACGGCAGCACGGACGGGACCCGGGCGATTCTCGACGGCATCGATGATCAGCGAGTGGTTGTCGTCCACCAGGCCGTGAACCGTGGCAAGGGCGCGGCGGTCCGGGCCGCGAGCCAGCTCGCAACCGGTGACTACCTCGTCATCTGCGATGCGGATCTTGAGTATGCGCCCGAAGAGATCCCGGCGCTGCTCGAGCCGGTTGTCGCTGGCCAGGCCCAGGTTGTCTACGGTTCGAGGACGTTCAGCAGCAACACCGCGTACTCGTTCTGGTATGTGATGGGCAACAAGGCGGTTACGCTTGCCGCGAACATCCTGTTCGACAGTTACATTTCCGATCTGGAAACCTGTTTCAAGCTGATGCCGCTCAGCCTGTACCGCGAGCTGGACGTCGTCCGGGTCGGTTTCGGGATGGAGGCCGAGGTGACAGCCAAGCTGCTCGCCCGTGGTATCCGGCCGTTCGAGGTGCCGATCAGCTACAAGGCCCGCACCCGGGCGGACGGGAAGAAACTGACCTGGAAGGACGGGGTCGAGGCGTTGTGGATACTGGGCTCGCTGCGGGTCCGGACCCACGGTCAGGCCCGCCGGCCGGCGAAGGGCGAGTGCTGAACGTGGCCGGGACAGGCAGCGGGCATATCCCGCGCCCGCCCTCCGGCCACCCCCATGCGCGTGGGCTGCGACAATGGGCCGCGTGCTGAGCTACGCCGTGCGTGGGCTCACCCGCCGGCACGGCGTCGGTGAGCGTGCCGTCCTCGCCACGTGCGACCTCGACCTCGACATCGAGCGGGGCGAGGTGTTCGGCGTCCTCGGGCCGAACGGGGCCGGGAAGACCACGCTGGTGCGCCAGCTCATGGGGCTCATCCGGCCGGACGCAGGGTCGATCGAGATGCTCGGGTGGGACATCGTCGCCCGGCCGGACATCCCGCCCCGGCTGGCGGCCTATCTCGGTCAGGCTGACACGGCCCTCGCGGATCTCCCGGTGGGTGTCGCGGTGGAGACGACCGCCCGCCTGCGCGGGCTGGGCCGCGCCGCTTCCCGGGCGGCCCGGACAGCCGTCATGGACGAGCTCGGGCTGGCGCCGATCGCGAGCCGGCCGCTGCGGCACCTGTCCGGTGGCCAACGCAGGCTGGCCGCGGTTGCCTGCACGCTGGTCGGCGACCGCCAGGTGCTCGTCCTGGACGAACCGACGACCGGGCTGGACCCGACGGCCCGGCGGGCGGTGTGGTCGGCGCTGCAACGGCGCCGCGCCACCACGGGCGTCACCGTGCTGCTGGTCACGCACAACGTCCTGGAGGCGGAGACGGTCCTCGACCGTGTCGCCGTCCTCGACGCCGGCCGGGTGATCGCCTGTGACACTCCCGGGCGGCTCAAGGCGTCGGTGAGCGGGGACGTCCGGCTGGATCTGGTCTGGCGGTCCGAGCCGCCGCGCGATGACCCGACCATCGTGCGGCTCGCCCAGCACGCTGAGATCACCGGTCACCGGTGGAGCACGCGGATGACCGCGGCCGACGCGCGCGAGGCACTCGCGCGGCTCACGGCCGGTCCGGCCTTCGCCGCCCTCGACGACTTCACCCTGGCGACGCCGTCCCTTGAGGATGTCTACCTTGCCCTTGGTGGCGCGTCCCGCACCCTGGAGCGCACATGACCGCCGCCGCGTATAACGCGATATCCCAGTCCACCGGTGAGCCATCCCTGGCTCAGAGCGGTGCTGGTCAGAGTGGTGCCGGTCAGAGCTGTGCCGGTCAGGACGGCGGCACGGTGGGTGCCGCCGTGACCGTGGCTGGCGCTGTGCTGCTGCCACCCAGCACCCGCTTCGGTCCGGCGCTGCGCGCTGTCTACGCCGGTCAGCTTGCACGCGGGCGGGTGGCCCGGGTGCCGCTGTTGTTCGTCGCGGCCTTCCAGTCCCTCGGGATCATGCTGTTGCTGCGGGGGGTCGTCGACACCGGAAACGAAACAACCAGCGAACAGGTGGTCGCGGGGTCAACCGTGCTGGTGGTGGCCTTCGTCGCGCTCAACCTGCTCGCGCAGCGCTTCGGGGCGCTGCGCGCGGCCGGGGCGCTCGACTACTACCTGACGTTGCCGATTCCCGGCAGCGCGGTGGTCCTCGGCACCGCCGCGTCCTATGCCTCGTTCGCGGTGCCGGGGACGGTCATCACGGCCGTGGTGGGCGCGCTGCTCTTTGACCTTCCGCTGTCGGGCCTGTGGCTGTTGCTACCGGTGGCCGCCTTGGCGGGCGCCTCGCTCGCCGGTATCGGGGCCGCGATCGGCCTGCTTGCCCCACGGCAGGAACTGGCCACCGTCGCCGGGCAGGTCGGCATGAGTGTCGTGCTGTTCGTGGGCATCATCCCGGCGGACCGGCTGCCCGCCGGAGCCAACGTGCTACGGGACCTGGTGCCCAGCACGTACGCGGTGGATGTGCTGGCCGCCGCGTTCCGCCCGTCCGTCGACTGGGCCGCGGCCGCCGCGGACCTGTTGGTGTGCGCGGTGGTCGCGGTCATCACGCTGACCGCGGCCAGCATGGCGCTGCGGCGTGCCGGCAATGCCCGGGGCTAGCGCGTGCCTGATGGATCGTCGGCCGCGCGGATCGATGCCCAGCAGGCGTCCTGCCACGCTGCCGTCGGTCCGGGCAGAGCCCCAAAGGCCGCGAATGTCACAAATATCATGGATGCCACAGATGTCAGCGATAAATGAATGGTGACAAAGCCGTTGCCGGACGCGCACGATGCAGGAACGCCGGGCTCACCCCAGGCTCCGCGGCCGCGCGCTCTCGGGGGGGTCGCCGCCGATTCGGATGACCCGTACGTGACCACTGACCGTGGCTACCGTTTCTGGGCGGTGGGACGGGCCGAGATCCTCACCGGTGTCGTGTGCGCGGTTGCCATGGCCGCCGCTGGGCTGTTGCTCGGACTGCTCTGGGCCGCGGCGGCTCCGCGTCTGGATGTCCGGGCCGCGATTGACGGAAGCGAGCTCGCTTTCGGCGCTCAGGCCGGGGCTGACGTGTACTTCGCCATGATCTGCGGGGTCGGTGGCCTGGCCGGGGGAGCGTTCGCGTTCTGGCGGGGCCGCAACGGAGGCTGGCCGGTTCCGGTGGGACTCGCGCTGGGCGGGATCGCCGGGTCCGTGCTGGCCAGCTGGATCGGCCACGGGCTGCGTTCCGCGCGGGTCATCGCGCAGCTTCCGCACGAGGCTGGTGATCTTGCCGTCCAGCTTGTCGACTTCCGGTTACGGTCGTCCGGCTTCCTGCTCGTCCTGCCCAGCGTGTCGTTGTTCACGCTCGCGATCCTGAGCTGGTTGTCGGTCTCGCTGAGGTCGCGTGGTGGAGCGGGCCGGCCGGCTGATCCGACGGGCTGAGAAGGACAGCCGCGGGCGGGGCCGCCCACTGTTCAGTTCGCGCTGGGGGTGATCCGGATGTGCTCGTCAGAGGCGATGGCGGTGAACCGTTCGAGGAGCCCGAGCTCACGGCGGAGAATTGTCCGCTCGGCCCGCAACCGGGCCGCGGCGTCGGGCGCGGCGAGCAGCGCCTGGCGTTCGGCTGTCTGGGTCACCATCGAGGCCGCGACCACATAGGACAACATCCGGGGATCATCGGGAAGATCGGGAAGTCGGATCTCGGCGGCCCGGGAGGTGGCGAGCCGGGCGGCGTAGTCGCGGAGCAGCTTCGCCACGACGGGGACCTGGGCGGCCGCCTCCTGGGCGTCACCGATGCCGTCGCTGAGGTACTCCACGTCACCCATGAGGTAGGGGCGGCTGGTCTGGTCCACCGCGAGCACCCGGAACCTTGCTCCGCCCGAGGTAACGATCGAAAAACGTCCGTCGGCATGTGGGTCGACCCGGCGGAGGTTCGCGGTGCAGCCAATCTCGTGGAAGACCGGTATGCGGTCCGTCCCGGTCTCCCGCCCGTGGCGGATGGCGACGACTCCGAAGCGGCGCGGTTCGCCCGCGGCAAGGTCCAGCAGGTCGGCGACGAGCACACGGTAGCGCTGCTCGAAGATCTCCAAGGGGAGCAGGAGACCAGGGAGCAGCACGGTTCCCAGCGGGAACAGGGCCAGTCGTTCGGTCATGGCGGGAACACCCGTTTCAGGTCGGGGCGGGTCCTGGGCGCTGGACGCGATCAGGCTCCGAGCTCATGATGGGCCAGTCGCCCGGTGAACGCTCGATGTCGTGTCGGCACGCTCGGCTGCCGTGCGGACGGTGACCGGGCGGGATCGTGCGTGCGTCGCTGAGGGCCGTTCGTGGTCCGCGCTGTCCGGCGCTGTCCGGCGCTGTCCGGGTGCGCCGACGGTGTATGGACAGCTGTGCGTTACTGTTATGCGACATATGGTTGCCCAGATGTGGGGTGTGGCGGGAGGCGTTTGCGTGGTCGAACCCACACCGGAGCTGCTGGTCGTCATCGCGTCGGCAGGGTCTGTGCCGTCGCGCGGGCCTGCTGGTCCCGAGGACGCCGGTGATGATCCAGGCGACCGGGACACGGAGCCGGCAGCGGCCGGGAGCGACCAGCGGCAGGTGATCGGCACGCTGCGCGGCTTGGCGCGGGTCACCGCGATTCTGCTACCGCGGCTTGCCCTGGTCGTGTCCCCGCCGGGGGGCGCCGACGCGCTGGCCCGCCTGCCCGGTGTCGTAGGCGTGTTCACCCACACCGTGCCGGCGGGCCTGCGCGAGACCCTGACCGCGACGGAGAACCTTTTCGTCGACGCCTGGCTCGCACGTCTGGCAGGCAAGCGGCGGCTGGGGGAGGGAATGCCCTGGGACGCCGCCGATCGGCTTTCCCCCGAGCGGCAGCGCCCGGACCCGCCGGATCGGTTTCGCCGCTCCGGCGGAAACCCGGGTGATTCCCCGGGACCCGGTCCACGGGCGGGCTGCCAGCCGGACTAGAAGATCCGGCTGGGGGGCAACCAGTCAAATGTCCCCGACGACGTACGCGCCATGGCATACAGCCGGTCGCCGACTCTCGCGACGACCTCCAGATGCCGGTCGAACGAACTTTGGATCATTGTCACCGTGTCGACGTGCCCGAGCTCGGTGGCGAACACCCGCGGCGCGCTCCACGGAAAGCCGGACGCGTCGTTGTCCCGCCACAGGTGGACCAGGCCGCCGGCGGCGGATGGCGCGACGACCTCGAAGTTGCCTATCCGGCCGAACTGGCTCTGGACGAGCACGGGATTACCGGCCGTGCCTTCGGCGAACACCACTGAGGTCCGCCACAGCCCGTCATCGGCGCGGTAGAGGTGCACGAGCCGGCCACCGACCGACGCGACGGCCTCCAGATTGCCGGCGCCCAGGCCGCCGGCGCCGAAGCTGCTCTGGATGAGGCTGACCGAATCGACCCGGCCGAGGTTCGCCGCCACGAGAACGGGCCGGCTCCACGGGTAACCGGCGACGTCGTTGTCACGGGAGAGGTACAGCAGGCCGACGTCTGGAGCCGGGACGAGCAGCTCGAACGTACCCAGCCGGCCGAACCGGCTGTGGATCAGCGACGGCATCCCCGCGGCGCCGTTCACCAGCTGGGTGGGCTCGTGCCAGCGCAGCGACGATCCGCTGTCGCGCCAGAGGAACACCAGCGAGGTGCCGGTCCGGGCGATCACCTCCAGCGCGCCGGGGGCCGCGAGCCGGCTCTGGATCATGGTGAGCGCGTCGATCCGGCCGATTGCCTGCGCGATCTGGGTCGGCTCCCGCCAGGGCAGGCCCGGGGCGTCGTTGTCACGCCACAGGTGGGTCATGCCGGCGAACGCGGAAGGCACGACCAGCTCGAAGTTGCCGGCCTGGCCGAAGTCGCCCTGTACCAGGACCGGGTTGCCAGCCACCCCGCGGCCCCAGCCGATGTGGCTCGGGGTGTACCGGCACATCTCGAAGCTGTTGGAGCGCATCAGGCAGGTCATGCTGTCGGGTGCGCAACTGTCACAGTTGCCGTTGGGGGCCCCGAACCGTCCCCAGGCGCCACCGCAGCCGCAACCGCTGGCGGCGTACTCGTCCGGGCAGCCGAAGATGTGCCCGGTCTCGTGGGCGAACACGCGGTCGAGGTTGTCCGGGCCCCAACCGTCGTTGTCGTAGGACAGGACGAGCCGGGGGCCGCCGACCGAGCTGTAGGCGAAGTCGGACAATGGGTACTTGGTGACGAACGCGCAGTAGGACCATCGCGTGCCATGGAACTCGCGTAGATCGTCGACGAACTCGTACACCCCGTCGAAGTTCGGCGTGTATCCGAGCTGGCCCATGGCGGAATCCCGCCAGAGCGCCTCCAGATCGGCGGCGGCGGGGTTCGCGGGCGTCGAGATCCGGACGATCCTGATGTCGTAGCTGAAGGTGAGGTCCGCGGCGGGATTGGTGGTTGCATACCAGGACAGCCCGTTCTGGACCTCCGCGACGACCTTGGTGCGTTCCGCGGCGGTGAACTGGAGATCGGCTGTCGGCCCCTCGACGATGACCAGACCGATGGCGATGCTGCCTTCCATGAAGCCGCTGGTGGGCATGGCGGGAGCGGCGTGCCCGACCGGTTCGCCCGTCTGGTCGCCGGCGGCGGTGGCGATGGGGGTGGCGGTCAGCGGCCGCGCTGTGCCCGCGCCGGGGGAGCCGGGGGAGCGCTCGGCCGGGGGGCTGCTGACGGCGTCCGGGGCACGTCTGGGCGAGCTTCGTGGCGGCGGGACATCGGTACAGGATCGGTCCATGTCCCAGGCTTCGTCGGCCCTGATCCGGTCCTGCTTGGCCCGCATGTAGTCGGCGCTGTTCCGCAGCTGGAAGGCTGCCAGGCCGAGGCGCTCGATCCGGTTCAGCTCAGCTGGGTCAATCACGGTGATGTGCGTCTCAGTGGTTGGGGTGGCACGCGCGTTCGGTCGCGGGGAGGAGGTCGCGCCGGCCGTGTTGACGATATTGAGCCGGCCGTAGCGGTGGAGTATCCGCGTGCCCTCCCGCGCGGCCGTGAGCGGTTCGGCCGGATCCGCTTCCCCGGCAGGCGCGCCGCTCGCCTGCGCATCCGTATGAATCATGACAATTTGTTCGTTGGCTGGTAGGTCCCCCGCCATGGGTGATCTGTGTCCCTTCCGCTGGGCAGCTGTGCGGAGTTGTACCGGGTTGATCTAGAGTTGTGTTGCGTTTGAGAAAACCGCATACGCGAAAACCGCGTCGGCTCTGTGCCAGGGCGCGTTGGTGCCCCGGTACGCGCTGGTG
>NZ_CAKJTP010000120.1:8522-13265 GCF_917627335.1 Protofrankia sp. CiT1
CCAGATGTGCGTCAACGGCCGGGTGCGCGCTGGCGCCGAGGCAGGCCGGCGGCGTGCCTCAGTACTGACGGGCGGGTGGTGCCGCGACCGGTGATGTCCGCCGGTCCCAGCGCCACCGAGCACCGTGTGCACCCGGAAGAAGCGGGAGCGGATGCCGGCTCCCGCCGGGCGGGCCCGCCATGATCCAGTGGGCTCGCCTCCGTCGTTCGCGGGCCGGCCAGCGGGAGCCGGGCGGCCCGTACAGTCAGCCCAGGGGGCGTCGGGTGGGGCCCGAGGGCGGCGGCTCGCCCCGCAGCTGGGTATCCCCCCAGCCGATGCTTCCCTGGAGGCTCGGCTGAAGGTGCTGGTTCTGCTGGACCTGCGGGCCTGGTGGGCTTTGCTGGCCCCCGCGCGCCTGCGCCGCCATCGCCTCGGCCACGTTGTGCATGATGGCTTCGACTAGGCGCACCGCCTGGGTGGTGGGCAGGTTCAGTACCACCTCGGCGTCTCCGGCGATCTGGAACCGTACGGACACATCCACCATGTCGCAATCCCCATCTCCGGGTAGGTCTCCTGAGGCCCGCACAGGCGCGGAAGCGCCATAATCGCGCCTCCTGGCCGTGAGCATGCCTGGATCAGCATGTACGTGCGGTCCGGGTCCTTCCGCCGCACAGATCACGGTACGTCGCGGCGTTCCGTAGCCGTACGCGGCCTCGGTATGGACGCGCCGGAGCGGCCAGCCCGATCACGGTTGGGTAGTGTCCGGACGGTGACCGCACCATATTGCACTGTGGCCGACTGTATTGCCGAGTTCGAACGTTGTTATCCGTCATCCTGGGCACAGCCGTGGGATGTGGTGGGCCTCACCGTCGGCGACCCGGATATGCCGGTCCGGCATGTTCTGTTCGCCGTCGACCCAACGGTCGATGTCGCGCGGGAAGCCGTTGATCGTGGTGCGCAGCTCCTGGTCACCCATCATCCGCTGTTCCTCCGGGGCGTTCACGGCGTCGCGGAGACCGATGCGGGTGGCCGGGTCGTGGCAACGCTGATCCGTGGCGGTGCGGCGCTGTTCAGCGCGCATACGAACGCCGATGTGGCCTGTCCCGGCGTGAGTGACGCGCTCGCGCGGGCAATCGGGCTGTGCGACGTCGGGCCGCTGGCTGAGCCCGACGCGGCCGAGCCCGGCAACGGCGGGCTCGGCCGCGTCGGCAGCCTCGCCGAGCCCGAACCACTCGGTGCGTTCTGCGCCCGGGTGGCGGCCGGGCTGCCCGCCACGGCGGGTGGGGTGCGCACCACCGGCACGCCGGAACGCCTGGTGCGCCGGATCGCGGTCTGCGGTGGTTCCGGCGGTGAGCTGATCGGCGCCGCCGCGCGCGCTGGAGCCGATGCGCTGGTGACCGCCGACGGACGGCACCACCACGTCCTGGACGCTGTCAACGCCTACGGCGTCGCCATCGTGGACGTGGCGCACTGGGCGAGCGAATGGCCGTGGTTGCGGGACGCCTCCGCCCGCCTGAGCGCCGGCCTGGCCATCCGAGGCCGTACGGTGAACATGACGGTTTCCAGCCTGGTCACCGACCCATGGCGATGGCACGCGGCCTCATCGTGGCCACCTGAACGCCCGGCGTCGGGAACCGTGCCGGGTACCGCCTGAAATACCGTGCCGGGCAGCCCCCCGCGCAAGCACGGTGAGCCGCGGGAGCGGCGAGCCGCGCACGCACACAGTGAGCCTGGTAAGCACAGTGAGGAGCACATGAAGGCCGACCACGCGACCCAGCTTCGCCTGCTGGCGGTGCAGGCGATCGACTCCAGCCTTGACCGGCTCGCCGCGCGGCGGCGGAACCTGCCCGAACTCGCCGAGATCGACAAGCTGAGTTCGCGGCTCAGCGCGTCCCATGACGACCTGGTGCGGGTCTCGACGGAGCTGCGGGATCTGGGCCGTTCGCAGCAGAAGCTGGACGATGAGGTCGATCTTGTGCGGGCGCGGGCCGCCCGGGACCAGAAACGTCTCGACTCCGGGCAGATCACCAGTTCCCGGGAGCTGGAAAATCTGCAGACGGAGATCGCCTCACTCGCTCGCCGGCAGAACGCCCTCGAGGACGAGACACTGGGCCTGATGGAGGTCATCGAGGGACTCCAGACCCGCGCGGGGGTGATCCGGGCTGATCAGGAGAGTCTCGAGGCCGAGCTGGCGACAGTCAGCGGCAGCCGGGATACCGCGTTCGCGGAGATTGATAATGAGACGGCGGCGCGTCGCCGTGAACGCGATGCCATCGTCGCGACCCTCCCTGCGGATCTGCTGGCACTCTACGAGCGCCTGCGTGTCTCCTCCGCCGGTGTGGGTGCGGCGCGTCTCGTCCGACGCCGGTGTGAGGGATGTCACCTGGAGCTGTCCGGCGCTGATCTGCGTGACGTTGCGGCGGCGGCACCGGACGAGGTCGTGCGTTGCGAGGAGTGCCGGCGCATCCTTGTCCGGACCGCTGAATCGGGTCTGTGAGCACCGGCGATGGGAGCAGATCATGAATGACCGTCCGTCGCACCGGCTTGTCGTCGAAGCCGACGGCGGATCGCGGGGTAATCCGGGCCCAGCCGGTTACGGCGCGCTTGTCCGGGACGCCGACACCGGTGAGGTGCTGGCCGAGCGGGCCGGGTCGATCGGCCGGGCGACCAACAACGTCGCCGAGTACCAGGGGCTGATCGCGGGCTTGCGGGCGGCGGCTGACATCGATCCGAACGCCGCCGTCGAAGTCCGGATGGACTCGAAACTCGTCGTCGAGCAGATGAGCGGACGATGGAAGATCAAACATCCGGCCATGCGCCCGCTGGCGATGGAGGCCGCGGATGTCGCGCTCGGCTTCTCGCAGGTCCGCTACGGCTGGATTCCGCGAGAGCGCAACGGCCATGCCGATCGGCTGGCGAACGAGGCTATGGACGCCGCCGCCCAGGGCCGCGCCTGGGAGCCAACGGAACCCCAGTCACCCGAGCCCACACCGCACCTGGCACCGACCACGAACCGGTTGTCCGGGTGGATGGCTCCGCCCGCGCCACCCACGACCACCGTGCTGTTGCGCCACGGCCAGACCCCGATGTCGGTGGAGAAACGCTTCAGCGGCACGGTGGACGTGGGGCTGACCGACATCGGCCACGCGCAGGCGGACGCCGCGGCGGGACGGCTGCGCGAGGCTGTGTTCGATGCGGTGTACTGCTCGCCGCTGAAACGGGCCCGGCAGACCGCGGACGCCCTCGGCCGGGACTACATCGTTGACGACAACCTGCGCGAGACCGACTTCGGCGCCTGGGAGGGCATGACCTTCGGCGAGGTCCGTCGGCGTTTTCCCGAGGAGCTGAACGCGTGGCTGGCTGATCCGGCGGTGCCGCCGTCCGGTGGGGAGAGCATTCTGGACACGGTCCGGCGGGTCACCGCAGCCCGGGACCGCATCCTCGCCGCACATCCGGGCGGGCGGATTCTCCTTGTCTCGCACGTGACACCCATCAAGGCGTTGACGCAGCTGGCGCTTGACGCCACGCCCGCGGTGCTCTACCGGTTGCACTTGGACCTGGTGTCGATGTCGACGATCGACTGGTACTCGGACGGTCCAGCGGTGCTGCGCGGCTTCAACGACGGCATCCACGCCGCCCACCTGGTGGAGGCAGGCCAGTAGCGGCAGGCCAGGAGGAGCGGCGAGGTGACGGTGGTGGGCGGCCGGACCGGCCGAGGAGGAGCGAGCCCGGTCAGTGTCTGCCGCGGCGGTACTGGTGCAGCTCCCTGCGCACCCTGACCTGGCTGATCAGCCCGATCAGCAGGCCGATGACGAGGCCAGCCGCGGCTGCCGCGGCGAGCGCGCCAGCCACCGACATGTTCGGGAACGATCCGAACAGCCAGATGTTGACCCGCGCGTTGTTCTTCAGGACGAACACGACCACGGCGATCGCGATCAACAGGACGACTATGGTGATCGCGTAGGTGGCGTAGCCGACTCCCTTGCGCGGTGCCGCCGCCGCGGCTGCGGGGCCGGCGGGAGGGACCGTCGCGGTCGGACTGGGGCCGGTGGGGGGCGGCACCGGCGGGATGCCGCCGCCGGGCGGTGCCGCCTCGGGAGGGGTGCCATCAATCTTCTTGCTGGGCTGATCCCCAGGGGTGGTCACGGCCGATCCCCGTCCTTCGTCCCATCAACGACCTGACAGTCCATGCCGCCCATGGCGCACGGTGTTACCCACCGGGCACGGTGTCACCCGTGACGCGGGGCATCCATGTCTCCGGAAGGCCGGAGGCTGCGCGATCGTACTATTCCGTGGGGCTGGTGGCCCAGCTGTTCGGGCTGCTGATCGACAGAGCCGCCCGGATCCGGCCGCCGTGTCATATGCTGAGGATCGTGGATGAGTCGGCCAGGCGGTCGCGTCGGTTCCGCTCCGGCGGAGCCGCCGAGGAACGTCCGGGCTCCACAGGGCGGGGTGGTGGGTAACACCCACCCGGGGTGACCCGCGGGACAGTGCCACAGAAAACAGACCGCCGGCATCCCTCGGATGCTGGTAAGGGTGAAACGGTGCGGTAAGAGCGCACCAGCGCCCGGGGTGACCCGGGCGGCTAGGTAAACCCCACCTGGAGCAAGGTCGAAAGGTTCCGGGGCCGCAAGGCCCGGGAACTGCGCAGGCGTCCGAGGGCTGCCCGCCCGAGCCTGCGGGTGGACCGCTGGAGGCTGTCGGTAACGCCAGCCCGAGATAGATGACCGCCGGCCGGGGCCGCAAGGCGCCCGGCCCACAGAA
>NZ_CAKJTP010000121.1:0-4938 GCF_917627335.1 Protofrankia sp. CiT1
GACCGCCGGCCGGAGGGCGCCCGGGGCGCGCTGGGACGAACGCCGAACCGGGACGAACGCCGAACCGGGACAGACGCCGGACTGGGACGGACGCCGAACCGGGACGGACGTGAGGCAGAGGTCAGTTCACCGTGGCGAACCTGTTGTTGAACTCGGTCGCGTCGCCCTGCAGCGCGTGGCTGTGCTCACCGTGCACCGACACGGGCACCTCTCCGACGACCGTCACCCGCTTGACCTGGCGGGGAACGGTGCCGTAATCGGCGCTGGCGTAGTGCTGGGTGAGGCGGTTGTCCCAGATGACCAGATCGCCGGTCTCCCACTTCCACCGCACGGTGTTCTCGGCGCGGGTGATCTCCTCCTGGAAGATTTTCTTCAGCGCCTCGAACGTCGAGGAGCTGAACCCGATGAAACCGCGGGCGAAGCCGCCGAGCAGCAGGGACCGCTCACCGGTCTCGGGGTGCACCCGGACCAGCGGGTGCCGCGTCTTGTAGATCGTCGGCAGGAAGCCGTTCCCGAACCGGGAGGGGTCGAGGTTCCTGAGCCGCTCAATCCGCTCGTGGGACTCGGCATAGTCGAAGTCGTTGGTGTGCAGCGTCCACAGCTGGTCGGCCAGCTCGCGCAGCTCCGGGCGTAGCGCGGTGTACGCACTGGCGGTGTTGGCCCAGATGGTGTCGCCGCCCACGTCCGGAATCCGCAGTCCACGCAGCACGGAGAACGACGGCGGCTGCACCACGAACGTCACGTCGGTGTGCCAGACGTTGGCGCGCTCGACCGACCTGCTGTAATCGAGGTCGAAGACCTCCGAGTCGGGGGCGACGTTCGGGTGCCCCTGGGTGATCGGGCCGAGGCGGCGGGCGAAGGCCACCTGCTCGTCGTCGTCAAGGTGATCCTGGCCGCGGAAGAACAGCACCTTGTGCTCCAGCAGGTTGGCCCGGATCGCCGCGATCACGTCGTCGGGCAGGTCTCCGGAGAGCCGCAGTCCGCTGATCTCGGCGCCGATGTTGCCGGTCAGTTGCCGTCCGTCCAGTGCGGTGAGCGTGGTGGTCATCGTTCTCCTTCTTGATGTCGCCTCGTGAGTCGGTCGATCGGTCGGGTCGGGCGCGAGGGTGACGCGGGGTCCTGGCTGGTCGTCTCAGTTGCTGGTCGTCTCAGTTGCTGGTCGTCTCAGTTGCTGGTGGTGTCCGTGACGCCGAGGCTGGCCAGCAGCCGCCGGCGGAGTGCGACGAGCGCCGGGTCGGCCTTGTCGCGGGGTGCGGGGACGGCGACCGGGGTGTTGAGGACGAACCTCCCGTCCGCCATGACGAGGACGCGATCGGCGAGCTGGATCGCCTCCTCGACGTCGTGGGTCACCAGCAGCACCGCCGGGTTGTGCCGCTGCCACAGCCCGCGCAGCAGCGCGTGCATGCGGATTCGGGTCAGGGCGTCGAGGGCGCCGAATGGCTCGTCGAGCAGCAGCAGCCCCGGTTCACGGACCAGAGCCCGGGCCAGCGCCACCCGTTGGGCCTCGCCGCCGGAGAGGGTCTTGGGCCAGGCCCGGGTGTGGCCGGCCAGACCCACCTCCTCCAGCGCCGCCAGGCCGCGGGTGCGGGCGTCGTCGGTCCCCAGCCCGAGGATGACGTTGTCCAACACCCGGGCCCACGGCACCAGACGGGCGTCCTGGAACACGACCGATCGGGCCCGGGGGACCCGGATCTCGCCGTGGACCTGCCGGTCGAGACCGGCCAGCGCCCGCAGCAACGTGCTCTTGCCGGTCCCGCTGCGACCGAGCACGGCGACGAACTCCCCGGCACGCAGCCGCAGGTCGGCGCCGTCGATGACGGCCCGGCCGCCGAAGCGCCGGGTCAGAGCGGTGACCTCGACCACGGTCGGCGCCTCGCCGCCGGCCGGGACCGCCTCGCTGGCCAGATCCACCGGCGTCAACGGATCGACGACCGCTTCCGCGATGGGGTGCACCGCTCGGGTCACCTGCTCGGTTGCCATGTCAGCGCCACGCGTTCGATTCCACGTACCAACAGGTCGGAGACGAGCCCGAGGACGGCATAGGTGGCCAGGCCGACCAGGATCACGTCGGTCTGGTAGAAGGCCTGCGCCTGGACGATGAGATACCCGATTCCCTCACGGGCGTTGATCTGCTCGGCGAAGACCAGCAGTAACCAGGAGACACCGAAGGCCAGCCGCAGACCGACGAGGAAACCGGGCAGCGCGCCCGGTATCACGAGCCGGCGGATCATCGCGAGGCGACCCAGGCCGATCACCCTGCCCAGCTCCAGCATTCTCGGGTCGATGCCGCGGACCGCGTGGTAGGTGTTGATGTAGGTCGGGAAGACGACACCGAAAACGATCAGCGAGATCTTCGCCGTCTCACCGAGGCCGAACCAGACGATGATGAGCGGCTGCAGGCCGATGATCGGTATGAAGCGCAGCATCTGCATCGAGGTGTCCACGACGTCGTCGCCAAGCCGGGTCAGCCCGGCGGCCAACGCCAGCACGACGCCGATGGGAAGCCCGACAGCCAGGCCGATCAGCACGCGGTGCAGCGAGACCCAGATCGCGGACGGCAGGGAACCGTCCGCGATCCTGTCCCAGGCCGATCCCCACACCGCCGACGGGCCGGAGAGGGTCTCATCGGTGGTGACGCCGGTGCTGTAGAGGATCTGCCACAGGGCCACGAGCAGCACGACCCCGAGCAGCCGCTCGGCCCGTCGGAGCCGGCCCAGCCATGCCAGCGCGGCCCGCGGCCCGTGCCGGTCCGTCACCTGGGCCGCCTCGGCGCCCAGAGTGGGCAGCGAGACGATCTCGGATGTCGTGACCGTCACGACGAACTGCCTCGCGTCGGCACGGCGCTGCTCCGCACGGCGCTGCCCTGGGCGGCGAGCACGGTCGCGTTGTACAGCGAGGTGAACTCGGCGGCGGTGTCCACCTTCGACGGGATCTCACCGGCCTGCGCGAAGAGGTCCGCGAGGTTCTGCTGTGCGGGGAGCAGGTCACCGGGAAGCGCGAAGAAGGCGCTCGGGCCGGCCGCTGCCAGGAGCCGCTCCCCGAGCGCCTGCGGCAGCTTGTACTGGTCCACGTACGTCGCCTTGGAGACCTCGGGGACGTGGGAGTTCTCCCAGTTGACGGCCTTCACGAACCGTGCGACGTAGTCACCGATCGCCGCCGCTTTGGCTGGGTCCTTCAACGCGCTCTCGGAGGCGATGAGAAAGTTCGTCCGGAGCGCCAGGTTGTTGCCCGGGACCGGAATCTGCGGCGCCGTGGGGTTCTTGGCCAGGTAGGCGGAGTCCAACGGCTGTGACGTGATGACCGAGTCCACCTCCCCCGCCTGCAGCGCCTGCACGAGCTGCGTCGCCGCGAGGTCGACCGGCTTGACGTCCTTCAGACTCAGGCCCGCGCTCTGCAGCCCGAGCAACAGAACGGACTCCAGGCTCGTGCCCTTCTGGTATCCGACGGACTTTCCTTTCAGGTCCGCCCACGTCGTGATGTGTCGGCCCGGGGCGGCGAGAAGAAGCTGCGACCCGTTCGTCGTGGCATAGGCCGCGATGCCGACCACCTTCTGCCGGGCGGCCTGGGCGAAGATCAGCGGTGCGTCGGCGATCCAGCCGACGTCGAGCTTCCCGGCCTGGAACGCCTGAAGCATCGGCGGCCCGCCCACGAAGTTGGAGTAGGTCACCGAGTAGGGCAGGTTCTTGTCCTGCCCGGCGAGCCTGAGTGGCGTCTCCAGCACGGTGAGCTGATCGGCGACCCGCAGTGAGGTGCCCGCGGGGCTGTCGGCCGTGGCTCCCGACGTTCCGCCACCGCACGCGGTGATGATCAACATGGCTGCGCCAAGGAGGAGAGCAGGGATCGTGCGTGACCATCTCATACGAAGGTGGACTCCTCTTGGGCGTGGGCGGCCAGTTCCGCGGGGCGCAGTTCCAAGACACATCGTCTTATCCTCACCAAACCTAGAGAGTTGGTGAAGAAGGCGCAACGCGCGAACTATGGTTCGCCCATGCGCTTTGCGTGACGGTGTGGATGCGTTGCGAACAACCCTTCGCCGTGGCCGACCGGTCCCACTCGGGCGCTCGCGCGCGGCCAGGTCGCGTGCGCGGGGGGTGACGCCGCGGCGCATACTGTCGCGTATGTTCTTTTCTGGCTCCGCCGCGGACCAGGGCCTGAACTTCGTGGGTATGCCTCGCCGGGGCGCTCGTCGAGGGCCCCGGCCCACCGCCACCGCGCGTCGCCGTCTGACCGAGACATCGGTCGGCGTTCGGCAGACCACGACCTTGCTTCCGCGAATGGACACCGGAACAGTGCAGACCGAAGACGGAACGTCCGCTGCGATTCTCCGCGCGGCGGAGCGGCTGTTCGCGGAGCGCGGCTTCGAGGTCTCACTCCGGGAGATCGGCAGGAGCGCGGGCCAGCGGAACAACTCCGCGGTGCAGTACCATTTCGGCACCAGGGACCGCCTGATTGAGGCCCTGTACGCCTATCGGATGGTGCCGATCAACCGCCGCCGGCTCGCGCTGATAGAAGAGGCGTGTGCGGATGGTCGCAAACTTGATCTTGAGCAGATCATTGATCTCGGTATTCAACCCCTGGCGGAGCATGTTCTCGCCCACCGCGGATCGAGCAGTTATGCGCGTTTCGTGGCCCGGCTTGTTCTGAGTGGCGACTCGCTGGTGCCGACGGGCCGGGACTTCACCGAGGGCCTCCGGCTCCTGTCCGTCCTGAGCAAGGACGTCATGCCGGAGCTGACCGAGGAACGGGAGTTCCTCCTGGCCCTGTTCACCGCCACGGCCATGGCGAACCTGGAACTGCGCTGCGAGGACCGTTCGTTCACGGACGAGCAGGCGCGGGAAGTCCTGGCCGAGCTCAGGACCGCGGTGATCGCCATGATCACGGCCCCGAGGGCCGGATAGAGAGCACCCCACCGCAATGTTGGCCGACGCTCAGGATGCC
>NZ_CAKJTP010000121.1:5612-13431 GCF_917627335.1 Protofrankia sp. CiT1
ATGGGGCCTTCGCCTGCGGAAACGGCCCGCTGGCGCTGGGTGTTACACCGTTGCTCGGGCACTCCCCCGCGGAAAGGCTCGACCTGGCCGAGGGCACCTTGCCGGGGGCGTTGAAGGACGTGCACGCGCTGCTGGCCCCGCTGGAGACCGCGTCGTCGGCCGGAAGAACTACTACGGCGCGCAAACCGAATGGGCCACCCACCTGGCCGCCCGGGTCTGGACCCGCACCGCCACCGCCGAACGCAACGGCTACGAACCCCTCGCCTACCTGACCGGATACCTGAACCCCTGCGCCGCCGCCGGGGGCAAGCCACCCGAGGGCATGGCACTGGAACGGTTCTTCGTCTGGCTACCCGATCCCGGGGACACCGCCGGCAGCCGAGACCCCGACGGGCCCGCGCCCTAACCCCGTTCGACAGCCGACACGAACCCGACCGGCAACGCCGGCCGGGTGCTCGGTGTGTCCTCCCACGGCATCACCGAATACTTACATTACGGGACTTGGGTGGACGCATCCGCGCAGGTCGCGGGCCTGCCGTGGTCCAACTGCTAAGATTCTCTTCAGTATGCGACGAGCGAAAGGATGATTCAGATAACCAGGGAGCCTCTTGCCTTCCAGTGGACCGGGAACCGGAGCCCGGCCGATACTACATCCGTGCAAGAGTTCATGTTATGACATCGGATCTCTAGTTACGATTGATCTGTCCGTCCATTACATGGTGCGGATGAGCAGCGCCTGCGCACAGCTATTCAGCTGAGGGCGCGGGCGTCACCAGGGGCAACATGGGGCGGGTAGCAGTGTTGACGGGGCAGACCTCCGCTCCGGTGAACAACGGGTATCGGAACGGGTAATTCACCCCAGGCGTCCGCACCGACCGCTATGACCATGGTCACCCGAAGGCGGGCGACACAAGTGGTGAGAGGTGAGCAAGAAGATGGTATTGCCATGGTTACAATCAGGCCCCGGCGCCGACCACGGTCCGCGGGGCGAGTCGTTCGAGGTCGCGGTGATCGGGGCGGGCGTGGCCGGACTGATCGCGGCCACGATCCTCAAAAGGGCCGGCATCGACACCGTCGTCCTTGAACGGAGGACCCAGGAGGAAATCCATAGCCTTGTGCGGGCCGGCGCTTACGGCCCAGGCCAAGTGGCCATTCTTGAACGCCACGGCCTCGCCGACAAGATGCGTTCGGCCGGCAAGGTGGCGGGCATGTGTGAGTTCCGCCACCGCAGGCAACGTTTTGTTGTCGACTGCGAGGCGCTGACCGGCCACGGGCTCACTATCTATCCCCAGCATCTGCTGGTAGGCGATCTGCTCGCCGCCTATCTAGATACCGGCGGCGCGATCGAGTTCGCGGTGTCGGACGTGCGGATCGAGGATCTCAACAGCGACCGGCCGGCGGTGCGTTTCGTGGCGGCCGACTCCACGGAACGCCGACTGCGCTGCCATTACATTGCCGGCTGCGACGGCCACCAGGGAGTCAGCCGTGGTTTCATCCCGCCCGGCGCGATCCGGTCTATCGAACGGACGGGCGGACGGTGGGCGTGGATAGCGGCTCTTGTGGGAGCCGGCCCTTCTGTTCGCCGCACCGTCTATTCTGTCAGCACCGCCGGCTTCGCCGGCCAGATGCTACGCGACGAGAAGATGACCCGTTATTACCTGCAGGTGGAATCGAATACCAATCCAGAGCACTGGCCGGAAGACCGGATCTGGACGGAACTGCATACCCGACTCGCCGTTGACGAGGATTGGACGCTCATCGAGGGAGCCTTGCTAGAGCCCGTAGCCGTGGTATCCATGGACACGGTGTTCTACGATCCGATCAAATTTGGCCGCCTGTTGTTGGCCGGGGACGCGGCCAGGCGGATACCGCCGACCGCGGCCAAGGGCGCAAGCCTGGCCATCGCCGACGCCGAGGACCTCGCTCACGCGGTAACAAGATCACTAAGGTATGGCGACGACGCACCGCTGGCAGCCTATTCCGATACCTGCTTACGGCGCTCCTGGATAGCGCAGGATGCGTCCACGCGACTGTCGGAGCTCATCCATGTCGAGCTCGACAATCGATTTTCCCGCGAGCTACAAGATGCCCGGCTCGACCGGCTGCGGACATCGCCGGTGTGCGCAGCGGAATTCGCCGACCTCTATCTTTCACCTCGCTAACCTCGAAAATTCACGTCGCGATCGTTAACGGTTCGAATCTTGCAGCTGGGCACTGTTGATGTTTGTTCTGGGCTTCGGGCACGAAGGCGGCCCGGGTGTCGCCCTGGTCGGCGCCGACTCCACGGGCCGGACAGGTCCCGCTCGTATCGTCGGGTCGGCGGGGCGAATATCAGGTGGGTGCGGGCAACGCGAGGACCCGCGTGAAAGCAGCGCGCAGCGCATCCACCACGGCCAGTTCTCCGGTAGTCGCAGCCGGTGTTTACGCTGGCCGCGGATAATCCGCCCGGCCGTGTGCAAGAGCCGTTAGCGAACCGTTTTCGGCTCGGTTTTCGCCAGCTCGCCGCCCAGAGCGAGTAACGCCAACCAGGCCAGCAGGTCACAGGCGAGCGCGACCGCGACCGCGACACACCAGGCAGAATTCATCGCGAACGACTTCGAGGGCATCCGCCGCAATCCGGTGGCCTTCCCGCAACGGATCCTCGACTCAAGGAGCAAGCCGCACTGCACGCATAAATTTCTCGGGAGCGGAGGGAATGAACGCTCCCACGATCATGGTCGACGCTCTGTTGGCGCTGGTAGCGGCCGTCCAGCGGCTGCGGAACCCGCAGATCGACGAAGAAAGCAACGAAGGAGAGGGAGGTTTGCTGGAGGGTGGTTTCAACCAGTCAGGGCACCACCCGGGCGTCCGCCTCATGCCAGAACCCCGTAGGTCCCAGCACGATGCGGGGTGCTGCGCTGACCGCTGGAGACCGCCCTTCGAAGGTTCTCCTCGCCGTCGCACCCCTCGTCCGACCTGCGCGGACGAGGAGCAACTGTGCTCCAACAGGAGGACCGCCCCAAGCCCGACACGCACCCCGTCCCCCCGGGGAATTACGTGATCGTCCACACACAGCGACGGGTCCGCCGACGGGCAGGAGTTCACGGGCGACGTCAAGTAGCGCACGTCGCTAAAGTGCCCGGTACTCGGCGATGGTCGACGCCTCGATCTTCAGTATCCCACCCCCCTTTCGGTGACAGAAACCGTCTGAACGGTACCTACGGTTCGACTGCCAGGACGTCCGGAAGATCGGCGAAGCGTGCCTTGGCGTCGCGGCTGACGATGGTTCGACCGGTCTCGGCCGCGTGAGCCGCGATGATCAGATCGTGGGCGCCGCGAGGCCGTCCGATCTGCCGCGCGGCCGCGATGAGGCGAGCATGGTGAACAGCCGTCCTCTCGGTGTAGTCCAGCACGTCCAGCACGGACATCATGGCGGACAGTGATCTTGCGCGGTCCGCGGCTCTGGCGGCGGTGTCGGCCAGCTCGATCCCGACGCGGTACTCGGCGACCGACACGGCCGCAATCGCAAGCTCGTCGTCGTCCAGGCTGGCCCGGTCGATGGCTCCCCGTTCGTAGGCGATCAGGATGTTGGTGTCGAGTATCAGGCGGCGGCCCACGGATCATCCTCGTTCGCCGTCACATGGCCGAGCGCCTCGGCGACGTTCTTCTCGAAGGCGTCATCCGGCGGCGTCGTTCCGGCGAGCGCGGCCCGAAGATCGGCGCCAGTCCGTCGACGTGCTGGCCCGATCTCCGCGACCGGATGATTGCCTCGCGTAATGGTTACGGTTTCGCCGGCCTCGATGGCGTCAAGCAGGTCCGAGAACCTCCGAGATGCCTCGGTCGCCGTCATGGTTCGCATGCCGTCATGCTATCTGATTATCAGATTCGAGACTGCCGTAGCCTGGCGGCTCGACGTGGCGGCCACCGCGACGGTGTTCGTCCGGTACGTCGACGAGACCGCGTTCGCAGCGAGCGACCTGATCCAAGCGCCGCGCATTTCGATGTCCGCCTCGGCCTCGGATTCGGGTACCGGCGAGACCGGAGGGCGCCGTCGCTCCAGCGACTGCAGCCGGGTCTGCATCTCCGCTACCCGGCAGACATGCACGACACCGGCCGGGGAGTTCATCGGGTTCGCGGCACCCGTGGCGGGCTGTCGCGTCTCGACGCCAGACTCCTCGACGTGTCGTCGCCACTCCGCACGGAGCCGCCGACGAGCTGCTGATGACCCGTTGCCACGCGCCGCCGCATCGTTCGCGTGACGAGAAGTCCCTGCGATCTCGGTGATATGCCGCTTTGCGACGCACTGTATGTCAATAGTTGACGTGTGGTCAGTCGTGCTTCTGGTCGTCGGGGTTCGTCGGCGGGTCGGCGGCGGGTCGGCGGCGTCCGAGCGCTCGCCGTGTTGGTTCATCTCGGGGCCGCCGGGTGCGGGGGCGTCCGGCGGGCTCTTCGGCGAATGAGCGGTGGTTCTCCTGGCTGGTGGGGGTGGGGATCGGCGGCCTGCTTCTCGTCACTCTCGTCCAAGGGCTCGTGGATGCGTGGGGCTGGTGGGCGCTGCCGGTTGGGATCCTTGTAGCGCTCGCAACAAGCTGGTCGCTACTCGCGGTGCGCGCTCGCAGGATTCGTGAGAGCGGGCGCAGGGCAGCTGTGGCTGCCGTCGACGCACTGAGCCCGACCGAGTTCGAGCATCACGTCGCGGATCTGCTGAGACGTGACGGCTGCCTGAGGGTTCGGGTGGTCGGAGGTCGTGGGGACGGGGGCGTGGACGTCCTCGCTTACACCCCCCGAATGGTCCGGATCGCGGTGCAGTGCAAGCACTACTCGGGCCTTGCCGTGGGCCCGTCCGCGGTGAAAGAGTTCAACGGCTGTGCGCGGACGGATCATCGTGCCGGTGTCGCGCTGCTGGTCACCTCGGGCCGCTTCACCTCGGCGGCCGCGGACTTCGGCCACCGTCACCGCATCCAGCTGGTCGACCGGGAGGTGCTCTCGCGCACGAGAGCCAGGATCGGCGCCACCCGCGACTCTGGCAGGCGGTCGATCAGACTGTGCAGCTCGTCCCGCAGGGTACTCACCGGCCCAGGATACGAGCACCGCACGACCAGCCGCCGAGATCCACCGGCACGCAGGACGATCGGCGCACCGGAGGCCCCCGCACAAGCACGTTCCGAGGCGGCACAGGAACGTCGACGTGACCCAGAATGTCTGACGATCACGATCATCAGACGAGCCGGAAGTGTCCGGAACCGCCAAGTGTCTGGAACGCTTGTTCCACTCGGTAAACGATGTTCTGGCCGGCGCGGTCACCAAGCATCGCCCCTGTTCCGGGTGCGGGTGGCGACGGGGCTGACGGTGATGTCGGGACCCTAAACCAAGATCATGTGGTTCTTATGGGGATACGTTAGGTCCACCACACTCCGCAACAAGCGTCTGACCTGGTCGAATAGGTTACAACTGAGCCGGGGACGCCTGAGTGCTGGTCGAAATTTTGACCAACCCGGGCTAGACTTCGAACCATGACGATCGACGCGACGTCCGTTCCACTCTCCGAGGCGAAGACCCACCTGTCCGCCCTGGCTCGTCGTGTGCGCCACCAGCACGAACGGATCACCTTGACCCGCAACGGCGAAGCCGAGGCTGTCATCGTGTCCGTCGACGACCTTGAGGGTCTCGAGATGACGCTGGAGATCCTCAGTGACACCGAGGCCGTCCGAGGGATCACCGACAGCCTCGCGGCCCTTGGCCGTGGCGAGGACGGGGTGGATCTCGCCACCATGCGTGCCGAGGTGGCTCGTCGTCGAGTCACCGGAGCGTGAGCCCGGACGCGGGTTCCGAACCCTACGCGGTCCGTTTCCAGCCCGCCGCGCGACGGGCGTTGGCGGAGCGGCTGCCCGAATCGGTTGCCACCGCCGTCCTTGAGTTCTGCGACGCCGCCTTGGCCACAAGCCCTTACCGCGTTGGCAAGCCGCTGTTCGGCCCGCTCACCGGGTGCCATGGCGCTCGACGCGGTACATACCGCATCGTGTACCGCGTCGACGATCGTGCTCGCGTCGTGCACGTTCTCGACGTGGATCGCCGGGCTGATATCTACCGGCCGCGCTGATGACAGTCGATCCCGGACGCTCCCGACAGCGGTTCGCGGGAGGGCGCTGCGCTACCCGGACCGGAACCCCGGCCGCAGCCCGAGGGCGAGGACATTCCGGAAGCCGAAGCAGAATGTCAACGCGACCAGGATGGAGCGGTCCCGGTTCCGTGGACAGCGGGATTGAGGGTGGTCTCAACCGGTCAGTGCACCACCCATGTGTCACCTTGGCCGCTTGATTCCGCCCACTATCGCTCAGCGGTGGTACACGTCCCGACGGTGATCGATATCGACGACGGTCACGACCATGGCCTTGTCATCGATGCGGTAGATGATCCGGTAGGTTCCGCGCCGGGCACTGAACCGGTCATCGAGCGGCGGCATCAGCCGCTTGCCGACCCGATACGGGCCATCGAGAAGTGGGCCGGTGATGAACTCGTAGGCGGCCGTGGCGACCGGTTCCGGCAGGGTCTCGCCGAGCGCGCGGCGGACCGTCGGCGTGGCCCTCAGGGTGTAGGGCCCAGCCGATCCGGTCATGCGGCGCCGCGTCGGCGCCGCATCGTCTCGGCCAGTGCGTCCGCGGTCACCTCTTCGCCGCGTGCGAGCTCCGCGTCGGACTGCGCGAGCCGGCGCATCGTGGCCGGGTCGCTGAGGATCGCGAGCGTCTCCTCAAGCTGCTTCAGGTCCTCGACGGCCACGAGCACGGCCGACGGGTGGCCGTGGACAGTGACGGTCACCCGCTCGTGATGGTCATGTACACGGCCGACGAGTTCGGACAGGTGCGACTTCACCTCACCCAACGGCAACGTCGTCATGACTAGAAGTATGACCAAACCTGTAGGCGATGTCGACGGCGGGCCGGACTTTCGACGGTCGAGCCCACGAGAGCGTCCCGAGGGGTGAGGCCGCAGATCCCGGTCAACGCGCGACCTGGCTCGGGGCTGATGATCGGAAACCACGAGGGATACCCACGGATACCACCGGGAAGATCCCGAGCCCCTGCCAGAGCCGTGTCCCGCCGTACCCACACTTGTACCGATCACGCCGTGGAACGGGCCGCAACAGTACCGAACGACCACCTACGCGCGCCGCGTCCACCGAAACGCCCGGCGAACCGATGTCCCGCCAAGAACTGGCCGAACGGATCAACCACTGGATCTACAACCACGACCAGACAATCACCGAGATCGACGGGAACTACCTCGGCAAACTCGAACGCGGCATCATCCGCTGGCCCCAACACCGCTACCGGCAGGCCCTCCGCGCAATCCTGCGCGCCAACACCGACCAAGACCTGGGATTTCACCGCCCGACGCGGCGACACAAAGTGGACAACCGAGAAACCGTCACCCTTCGAGACAGCAACGAGGAAGAAGAGCCAATGCGGCGACGGACCGTCCTCAGACTAGCTGGAGCGGTAATCGGCGGCGGTAAGAACCCACACATACCGACCGTCCATCTCACCGTACCGCTCAGTCCGTCGGACAGCGCTTATCTCGATCAGGGAATCTCGCACAAAGACCTAAGTGGTCGGCGCTGGAAGTCCTTCGGGGGTTGTCGGATGCCAGGTGGATGCGTCGCGAGGCGGAGGAGGCCCCGGTAGCGGTGTTCTACCGGGGCCGACGACAACGAGGCGAGGCGCCGCCTGGCGCCGGCAGGCCCTGGATGAACTTCCAGCGCCGACCACTAAGCCAGGCGGTAGCCCGTGCCAAGCAGGCCTACCGGTCCTGCCGGTACACAGAACTAATCACTGTCCTTCCC
>NZ_CAKJTP010000122.1:0-1051 GCF_917627335.1 Protofrankia sp. CiT1
AGGCCGCGCAGGCCGCCCGCGAGCGTCCTGTGGCGGCGCAGCCGGCGACCGCGGCCGCGACCGCGGTGATGCCGGCGGTGCCCGCGTCGGCCCAGGCCCCGGCCCGCACCGGCAACTCCCAACTGGATGCCGAGATCGAACAGCGGGTGGCCCGCACGCTCGTGCTGGCGCAGCGTACGGCGGACGAGGCGCTGCGGGAGGCCCGCAGCGAATCTGACCGTGCGCGCCGCGAAGCCCGGGCGGACGCCGACCGCATCATCGGCGAGGCACGGGCACACGTTGCCGAGCAGCTCGGTGGCCTCGAGGACGACAAGCGCCGGCTGGAGGGCCAGGTCGAGCAGCTGCGTGCCTTCGAGCGTGAATACCGCACACGGCTGCGTGCCTACCTGGAGATGCAGCTACGCGATCTGGACGGTATGCCGACGCAGCCGGCGGTCGGTCCGGGCGGTACCCCGCGCCCGCCGCTCAACCCCGGTACCGGGTCCGCGCCCCCGCCGCCGCCGACCGGGATCACCGCCGGCTCACAGCAGCCGGCCGCGAGTTCCGTCGCCGCGTCCGCTTTCCCGCCTGGGCCGCCGCTGGGCGCGGGAGCAGCGATGGCACGGGGAAGCGACAACGGCGGTGTCCGCGGTCCCGACATCGAACCGGCCCGCCGGGACTCCAGCGGACTACAGGATTTCTAGCCGGTCGAAGAGCGCGCGGACTCAGCTCCGCTGACGTCCCGGGCACATATGATTACCGTCAGTGGGATCTTGGCTCTGCTCTCAGCCGTGCTGCTCGGTATGGGGGTCCTCGGTGACGCCGTGTTCGCCTACGCGTCCCTTGTGACCGGCCTCGTCTCGGCTGCCCTGTTGCCGGTCGGCGTGCTCCGGCAGGCTCGGCGCTCATCCCGGGAATAGGTCTCCCGAGCCGCGCCGGCCAGCCTGCCACCAGCCAGCCGCCGGTCAGCCTGCCGCGCCGGCCGGGCTCAGCCAGAAGGTCAGCCCGAGATCCGGTGCGGTATGCCCGGTCCCAGCGGCCGTCGCGGAGCCACCGCTGTCGGGACCGGCAG
>NZ_CAKJTP010000122.1:1459-11705 GCF_917627335.1 Protofrankia sp. CiT1
CCCGCGTGAAGCTCACGGCGAGGACCTCGGCGGCCACGGCGGAGCCGTGCTCCAGCAGGGCCTGCGCCGTAGCCGGGGTGTCCGCCGACCAGCGGATGTCGACGCGGTCGGTGATATCCAGGCCGGAGGTCTTGCGGGCGTCCTGGAGGACCCGCACCACGTCCCGGGCGATGCCGGCGCGCCGCAGCGCGGGAGTGATCTCCAGATCGAGAGCGACGGACAGGCCTGACTCCGATGTCACAGCCCATCCCTCCCGGGGCGTTTCGGTGATGATCAGATCATCGCCGTCGAGGTCGAGCCGATCCCCGTCCACCTCGACGGTGAGGCGGCCGTGCACGGGCGGGCCGGCGGTCGCGATGGCCGCCGCGACCAGCGGGGTCCGCTTGCCGAACCGGCGGCCCAGCGCCCGGAAGTTCGGCTTCACGGTCACGTCGACCACGTCGGCGGTGGCGCCCTCGACGGCGGCAACGTTGAGCTCGTCGGCGATCTGGGCGCGCAGGTCCGCGGGCAGCCCGGCGAACTCGGGCGCCGCCACGACCGCGCGTGCCAGCGGCTGGCGCGTGCGCACACCGCTGCTCGCTCTGGCTGCCCGGCCGAGCTCGACAAGGCGGCGGACGAGGTCCATCTGGGCTGCCAGCCGGGTGTCCACGAGATCATCCGCGGCCCGCGGCCAGTCGGCCAGATGGACCGAGTCCGGGGCCTGCGGCCGGACGCCGACGACCAGCTTCGACCACAGCGCGTCGGTCAGGAACGGCGTGAACGGGGCCATCAGCCGGGTCAGGCCGTCCAGGCAGGTGTAGAGGGTGTCCAGGGCGTCCGGATCGGCCTCCCAGAAGCGCCGCCGGGAGCGCCGCACGTACCAGTTGGACAGGTCGTCGATGAAGCGGGCCAGGCATCGGCCGGCCCGCAGCGAGTCGAACGCGTCCAGCGCCTCGGTGACCTCCGTGATGGCCGCGTGCAGTTCCGAGAGCACCCAGCGGTCGAGCACGGGGCGCGTCCGCGGGTCGGACGCGGGAGCACGGCCTGGTGCCCAGCCGCCGGCATTGGCGTAGAGGACGAGGAACGACGCGGTGTTCCAGTAGGTCAGCAGCACCTTGCGGACGATGTCCTCAAGGGCCTCATGACCGACCCGGCGGTCCGCCCAGGGGGACCCGGCCGCGAGCATCAGCCAGCGCACCGCGTCCGCGCCGTGCCGGTCGAACAGCTCGAACGGGTCCAGCACGTTACCGATGTGCTTGCTCATCTTGCGGCCGTCGGCGTCGAGCAGCAGGCCCAGGCACAGCACGGTCTCGTAGGCGGAGCGGTCGAACACCAGCGTCCCCACGGCCATCAGCGTGTAGAACCAGCCACGGGTCTGGTCGATGGCCTCGCAGATGTACTGCGCCGGGTACTGGCCCTCGAACTGTTCGCCGTTGCGGTGCGGGGCTCCCCACTGGGCGAACGGCATCGCTCCGCTGTCGTACCAGACGTCGATCACTTCCGGTACCCGCCGCGCCACCGCCGCGCAGGCCGGGCAGGTGATCGTCACGTCATCGACGAACGGCCGGTGCGGGTCGAGCGCGGACAGGTCACGCCCGGCCAGGCCGGACAGTTCCAGCAGCGATCCGACGCAGGTCAGGTGGGCCGGATCGGCCGTGCAGCGCCAGACCGGCAGCGGCGTGCCCCAGTAGCGGCTGCGCGACAGCGCCCAGTCGACGTTGCCACGCAGCCATTCGCCGAACCGCCCGTTCTTGATCCGTTCGGGGTGCCAGTCGGTGCGTTCGTTCTCCGCCAGCAGCCGGTCAGCGATCGCGGTGGTCCGGATGTACCAGGACGGCAGCGGATAGTAGATCAGCGGCGTGTGGCAGCGCCAGCAGTGCGGATAGCTGTGGGTGTAGTCCTCGGCCCGCCACAGCACCCCACGCGAGCGCAGATCGTCGATGAGGGCCGCGTCCGCGTCCTTGAAGAACACCCCGCCGACCAGCGGGGTGCCGGCGAGGAACCGGCCGTCCCGGCCCACCGGGTTGACCACGGGCAGGCCGTAGGCGCGGGCGACGGCGAGGTCCTCGGCGCCGAAGGCCGGGGCCTGGTGCACCAGCCCGGTGCCGTCGGTCGTGGTGACGTAGTCGGCGAGCACCACCGCATGCGCGGGCCCGCCGCTGAAATCCGTCATCGGCAGCAGTTCGAACGGCCGGGCGTAGGTCACGCCAGCGAGATCGCTTCCCCGAAGAGTCCGGATGACCTCGGCGTCCGCGCCCACCGCGGAACCGAGCAGCGGCTCGGCCACCAGCACCAGCTCACCGTCGCGCCCGCCAGCCGCCGTCCGGGCGACGACATAGGTGACGTCGGGATGCGCGGCGACCGCGGTGTTGGACACCAGCGTCCATGGGGTGGTCGTCCAGACGAGCAGGCTCACCCCGGCGTCACTGAGCGGGCCGGAGGTCACCGGGAAGCGGACGTACACCGAGGGATCGACCACGTCGGCGTATCCCTGGGAGACCTCGTGGTCGGACAGGGGGGTCTCGTCGCGCGGGCAGTACGGCGTGACCCGGTGGTCCTCGACGAGCAGGCCCTTGTCAAAGATCTGCTTGAGGGACCACCAGACGCTCTCGATGTAGGGGGTGTCCATCGTCCGGTAGGCGTTGTCCAGATCACACCAGTAGCCCATGCGCTCGGTCATCCGGGAGAAGTCCGCGACGTGGCGCAGCACCGACTCGCGGCAGCGGGCGTTGAACGCGGCGATCCCGAAGGCCTCGATGTCGCTCTTGCTGGTGAAGCCCAGCTCCTTTTCCACGGCGAGCTCCACCGGCAGGCCGTGGCAGTCCCAGCCGGCGCGGCGCGGGACGTGGAAGCCACGCATCGTCCGGTAGCGGGGGAACAGGTCCTTGAAGACCCGGGCTTCGACGTGGTGGGTGCCGGGCTTGCCGTTGGCGGTGGGCGGACCCTCATAGAAGATCCACTGTGGCCCGTCCGCGGTCGCGGCCAGTGAACGCTCGAAGACCTTCAGGTCCTTCCAGCGCTCGAGGACATCACGCTCGAGGGCGGGCAGGTCAACCTGGGTCGGCAGCGCGGGGAAGGCCGGCATCGTGTGAGCGGGCATTTCGTGGGCGGGTGTTCCGTGGCTGGGCATCGCAGGTCTCCGTCGGGGATCAAGCTCCAACGGAGGGACGACACCCCGCGGTACCCGGCATCTCACCGGGGCGCGGTGGTACCGCGGTACCACCCTCCTTGCCGTTCAGGACGCCGGTACGCGGCAGCCTGGACGACCACTCTTCACACGCGGTACCGGATCTACTGAGGGCGGGTGACACCCTGTTCTTCCGGCAGCTCAAGGGTGATCTTCACGACGCGCTGGCCGCCGGGCTTCCACCGTCCCCGGTTCGCTGGACACCCGTCACCGGCCGTCCCTGGCTGCGCCCGCCGCTACTCGTCCCGTCATCGCCGTCCGCTACGACCAGCGTAGTGGACGGCGGGATCCCACCATCACCTACCCGCACTCGTCGGACGATGGGGACGGCCGGTGTGGTGGCCGGTGCGCTGGTTCGTGCCGTCCTGGCCGGGTACCTGCGCGCGGGGGACGGCCCGGCGCCGTGGCCGGCGGATCGGCCGGCGGGCCACGGGCGCGTGGGTGCTTCCGGAGCCACCGCGCAGCGCCCGCACCGGCCAGTAGACAGCGCGGATCAGACCGGTACAGCGCCGCAGCGACAGCCCGAGCGCGCGGGTCCCGAGCGGCCCCCGGTAGCGGTCGACCTTGTGGACGCGGGTGTGGCAGTGGTGGCAGATGGGCACCAGGTCCCGGTTGGACTCATGCCCCGAGCCGGCGCGGAAATAGTCGACGTGGTGTGCGTGGTAGCCGACGCCGGACGGACCGTCGCGCCACGGCTTCCCGCAGATGTGGCACGGACGCTTGCCGGTTTCGGTGAGCCACCGCCGCCGCCTGGCCCGCCACTCGGGGCCGCCCACGTACTCGCCGTGGCTGCGGTAACCGTTCAGTCGCAGGGTGATGTGGAACCGCCCGCGCTCGATCCACCGGTCCACATGCCCGGCGATGCTGAGCGCCACGGCGACGCCCAGGATGATCCCGATCCAGTGCAGTGTCCGGCCGGAGGCCAGCTGCCACCAGCGGTCAGCCGCCGTCTGCGCGATGCCCCATAAGGCGTCGAAGGCGTTCGCCACTCTACTCACTCGCCGTTCACTCGCTCACCCTGTCCTGGTCCCCGGGAGTCTTCGAACCGAGAGGCGATTATGGCCCGTTCTGTCCGTCGGCGCCTCGGGCCGGCTCGAGGCACCGGCACTGAGGTGTCGTCACTCGTCACTCGTCCCGCGGCTTGCTGGGGAAGGGGAACCGCCGGTAGCGGTCCTGTACGGTGCGGCCGAAGCCCGGCTCCGGTCTGTCGGGGGAGCCGGGAAATGAGGGGGAAGCTTCGGCAGGCTCGCGCACCACACCATCAGGTTCTGCTCACCCGGCGACGGGAAGACGGCCAGTGGTTGGCTGGCTGGCGGCGGTGGTGCGGGTCTGGCCGTGGGGTGATCCAGCCATGGTGTGGCCTGGCCGTAGAGTAGGCCAGGTGCAGGAGACGTCAGCCACCGGTGAGAGTGGGACTGCCGGGTCGCGGGACGGGCCACCAGCGGCGGTGGCCGGGGATGCGGCGCGGGCGGCCACGCGGTCGGCTCGGGCGGTGGCCACGCTGGTAGGCGCGGGTCTCGTGGTCGTCACCACAGACGCGATCACGAAAATTGTCGCGGTGGCGCATATGTCGGACCGGGCGCCGATCGATCTGATCCCCGGTGTGCTCGACCTTCGGCTCACCCGCAACCCCGGGGCCGCGTTCAGCCTCGCCGGCGGTGCGACCGTGCTGTTCAGCCTGGTGGCCGTCGCGGTCGTCGTGGTCATTGTGCGGACCGCCCGGACCTTGAAGTCCACACCGTGGGCGGTGGTTCTCGGGCTCCTGCTCGGCGGCGCGCTCGGTAACCTCAGCGACCGGGTCTTCCGGGCACCGGCCCCGCTGCGCGGGCATGTTGTGGACTGGATCCACCTGCACCACTGGCCGGTTTTCAACATCGCGGACTCGGCGATCGTGATCGGCGGGATCCTCGCGGTCATCCTCGGGGCGCGGGGTGTCGGCGTCGACGGGCAGCGTACGACGGAAGCACGTGACCTGACCGGTGAAAGCGAGAAGTGAGCGGCAGCGGGGGCCCGTTAGTGGGCGGAGGGGACAGACGCGCCCTGCCGGTGCCTGACGGGTTGGACGGCCTGCGGCTGGACGCGGCCATCGCTCGGATGTTCGGGTTATCCCGGACGGCCGCGGCCGCGCTTGTTGATGCCGGCTACGCCAGCGTCAACGGGACGGTGCGGGGCCGGTCCGATCGGGTGACCGGCGGCGCGTGGCTTGACGTCGAACTGCCGGCGGCGCCGCGACCGGTCCAGCTGGAGGCGACCCCGGTGCCCGGCCTCGAGGTGATCCATGATGATGGTGACATCGTCGTGGTGAGCAAGCCGGTGGGCGTGGCCGCCCATCCGGCTCCCGGCTTCGGCGGGCCGACCGTGATCGGCGGCCTCGCCGCCGCTGGCTACAGCATTGCGACCAGCGGTGCTGCCGAACGTCAGGGCATCGTCCACCGCTTGGACGTCGGCACCACGGGAGTCATGGTTGTCGCGAAAAGTGAGCACGCCTACACCGTGTTGAAGCGCGCCTTCCGGGAGCGGGAGGTGGAGAAGATCTATCGTGCTCTGGTGCAGGGACATCCTGATCCGTCCAGTGGCACGGTGGACGCACCGATTGACCGTCATCCGCGCAAGCCGGGCCTTTTCGCTGTGGTTGCCGATGGGAAGCCAAGCGTCACCCACTACGACACCGACGAGGCCTTCCGGGCCGCGTCCCTGCTGTCGGTGCGCCTTGAGACGGGCCGGACCCACCAGATCCGCGTGCACATGTCGGCCTTGCGGCATCCCTGCGTTGGTGATCTTTCTTACGGCGCTGACCCGGTTCTCGCCAGCAGGCTTGGGCTGGCCCGGCAGTGGCTGCATGCCGCTCGGCTGTCCTTCGCCCATCCCAGGGACGGGCGGTGGATGACGTTCACCAGCCCTGATCCAGCCGATCTGGCGGGGGCGGTGTCCCTGCTCCGGCAGCAGTCATGATTGCCGTCGGGGGCCAGGCGGTACGGGGTCCGCTGGTTCAGCGCGGACCTGTCGGGCGCGGGGTGGCGCGGGCGGCGGCCCGATCCGCGCGGGCGGCACGGGCTGTGCTGGACCAGCTTGACCGCCTGGATGACCGCGCGCTCCCGGTTGTGCGCCGGGTCTTTGATGCCGTAGCCGTGCGCGCGATGCACCTCCGCGCTGGGCTGCCGGCCCGCGCCGGGGCGCCGGCCCGGACGCGGGACATGGTCGTCCCGTTGTGGGCGCGGTCCGACCGGCCGGTGCCGGCCGGTGCCGGCGATAGCGACGGCGATGGTGATGCCCTGGCCGGGCAGGTCGCCGCGCAGCCCGCGCGGGCCTGCCCCGACGATGCCGGGACCGCCGCGTGGGTGGGCGGCGCGCGTCGCGTCGCCAGCAGGCTGGCGCTCGAGCGGACCGCACGGATTATGACGCTGGGGGCGGTCGGCGTCATCGGGGTGAGCGCGGTCGCGGCGCTGTGGCGGGGGCCGGCCGGTGGACGGGTCGATGTCGCGACGGACAGCGTGCGGACGTCCCTGCGCCCGGCCGAGTCGACGGACGGTTATCTGGCCGCGGCCCAGGCGCGGCTCGCCGTGCTGGCGCTCGCTCCCGAGCAGCCCGACATCTATGCGGCCGTCAGCTTCCCCGGCTACCGGACGCCGGAACAGACACGTGCCCTGCTCGGCGACTTGCGCACCGTGCGGGTGTTCTTCCGGGTTCCCCCTGACGGGCCGATCCTGACCACCGATGTCGGGGACCCGGCTCGTGACATCCCGGCCGCGTTCACGCGGGCCGCTGAGAGCGCGGCGTACCGTGTTGGCACCGCCGCTGACGCCGTCACGCGGGAGCGTGCCGAGGACGAGGCGGTGGCCCTGAGCGGCTCCTGCGCCTGCCTGTACGGGGCGGTTGTGCGGGCCCCGGCCGATCAGCTTGCCCTCCTCGCCGCGATGGCGTCGGTTCGGCTGGTGGACACCGCGCCGCCCGGTACCTCCGCGCCCGCGCCCACCCTTGTTCCGCTGCGGCCCGAGCAGCGTTGAACCACGTCGAACCGCGTTGAACGGGCGGTGGATGTGGCGGGCATGCCGGGCGCCGTTGGTTGCCGCCGTCCTGCTGGCCGACATGGTGGGAGGCGGCGGGGCCGGTGGCGCGTCGGCCGCCCCGGGGACTCCGATCACGCTGGAGCGCGCGGGCCCCGCCTACCCGTTGACGCTGCGTGCACGGACCGGTGGTGAGGGCCTGCTGGAGGTCAGCGCCCAGGCACCCGGTGCCGACTGGGCGACCCGGGGCGCCGAGTCCGCGGTGGTGTCGGTGGCGGTGGACGGTCAGCTCGCCACCGACATCGTCGTGCTGTCCGCGCGGGACATCACAAGCCGCGTCCAGCTTGGCTATGTCCATGCCGGTATCCACACGCTCACGCTCGCCTTCGACCCGGACGCGTCCGCGGCAGCCACCCGGACGGTGACGCTCCGAGTGCTGTCGGCGTCGGTCTCGCCCTCCCCGGAGGCGGCAACACCGGTGTCACCGGCAACACCGGTGTCCGGCGCGCTCGCGCTGGCACATGCCCCCGTTCTGTACGGACGCTCCCTGCCTGCCGGTGGCGGCCGGTTCCAGAACAGCCACACCGACACCCCGCTCCTGGCCTGGCACACCCGGACAACCGTGCCAGCCGGCACCGTGCCAGCCGGAGCTGTGCCCGTAGAGCCTGGTCACACCGTGCTGGAGTACAGCGTCATGTGGAGCAACGAGGACGGCGGCAACGGTGCCGACGCCGCGTCGCAGCAGGCGCTCTGGGGACGGTTGACCGACATCGAGTGGGTCTACCGGGTCGAGGTCGACGCAAGCGGGTCCACGGTGCCGGGGAGCGCCTTTTACCAGGGACCGGGCCACGTGGCATTGCCTTTCCGCGGGCGTTTCGAGCATGGGCATCCGCTGCTCCAGACGTGTACGACCAACAACATGGTGTGCGACGTGGTTGTCGATGCCGGTATGCGGTTTCTGCTCGCCGCCGACCGCGAACCCGCGCCGGGGCAGGCCCGGGAGCGGATGATGGACGCTTTTCCCTGGACCTATCAGGTCTGTGCCGCCGAGGTACGGCGGGAGGGAAAGATCGAACCGGTGGCGTCGCCGGACACGCCCGCGCTGTCGGACCCGCGTAACTACCTGTACATCGTGATCCGTAAGACCACCACAGGACTGGCCGGCCCTGGTCTCGGCTGGGTCGGCGCGGCCGTGGGTGTCCGGCTGCGGGAGAACCCCGGAGTCCTCTACCGATCAGACCATTTCATCACGGGCTGGTCGCTGCGCCGGGACGGCGCCGTGGCCACCGCGGTTGAACTGCCCGCGGGGACACGCCTTGCCGACGTGGCGGCGATCGAAGTGGCGCGAGTGCGGACCGGCGTGCTCGACCTCGGGTCAACGATCACGGTGACCGGGGTGGACCGGGCGTTCATGCTGGGCGTCGACATGATGCCGGCGGGCGGCTCCCTGACCTGGTCGGGCACTGTCACCCTCACGGCCAGCCGCCCGAACGGGGTTCTCCTGCGGCGCTGATCAGCCCGCCGGCGCCGATCAGCTCTCCGGCAGCGCTGCCGGCGGGTTGGTCATGAGGACGCGGGGGCAGGTTCTGTCCGCGACCGACATCCCGTGGAGAGGATCTCGATGAACACGTTGACAGAACCTGCCCCATCCGCGAACGGGCGCCGTGCCCTGCACGTCGGCGGTCGTTTCGCGACTCCGGACGCCCGCGCCGCCCGCGGGCGGGCGGCGCGGGCCACGGCTTCCCGCTCCAGCCATGCCGAGTTCTCCCCGTCATCACGGCGACCCGACCCGATCGACGTGATCGAGCGACAGTCGTCCACCCGCCTGCCCGAACTCGTGCCGATCCGGTACGGCCGGATGATGGAGTCGCCGTTCCGGTTCTACCGGGGCGCGGCGGCCATCATGGCCGGTGACCTTTCCAGGACACCGCGGACCGGGATAACCGTGCAGCTCTGCGGTGATGCCCATCTGGTGAACTTCCGCCTTCTCGCGTCACCCGAGCGACGCCTGATGTTCGATATCAACGACTTTGACGAGACGCTGCCCGGCCCCTGGGAATGGGACGTCAAGCGGCTGGCGGCAAGCCTTGTCATCGCGGGCCGGCACAACGGGTTCAGCCGGGCCGAAAGCCGGTCGGTGGTGACAACCATGGTCCGTTTCTACCGGGAGTGGATGCACCGGTTCGCGGCTATGGGCAACCTCGCCGTCTGGTACACCCGTGTCGACGTCGAGCGGCTCGAGGCCGAGTATCTGGATCGGCTCACGAAGGCCCGGCGCAAGCGGGTGGAGCGGACGGTGGGCGCGGCGCGGCGCCGTGACAGCCTGCGGGCCTTCGAGAAGCTGACCACGATCCGTGATGGTGAGCGCCGGATTGCGGCGGACCCGCCGTTGCTGGTACCGATCGCCGACCTGTTTCCCGGGGTCGAGGGTGACGCAATCGCGGAACAACTGGCGGAGGTGATTGGACAGTACCGGGTGTCCCTGTCACCGGACCGTCGCGTCCTGCTCAGTCAATACCATCTTGTTGATGTCGCCCGCAAGGTCGTCGGGGTTGGCAGCGTCGGTACCCGTTGCTGGATCGTCCTGATGCTCGGCCGCGATGACCAGGACCCGCTTTTTCTCCAGGTGAAGGAGGCGGACGTCTCGGTGCTCGCCGACTATCTGCCGGCGAGTGAGTACGCCAACCAGGGCGAGCGCGTTGTTTCCGGGCAGCGGCTGATGCAGGCGGCCAGCGACATTTTTCTCGGTTGGCACCGGGCGACCGGTCCGGACGGCCGGCAGCGGGATTTCTACGTCCGCCAGCTGTATGACTGGAAGGGCATCGCGCCGGTTGACGAGATGCCCCCGGCGAACATGCGGTCGTTCGCGGCCCTGTGCGGTGCGACGCTGGCTCGTGGGCATGCCAGGTCCGGGGACCGCATCGCCATCGCCTCCTACCTTGGCAACAGCGACGTGTTCGACCGGGCTCTTGCCGAGTTCGCCGAAGCGTACGCCAACCAGAACGAGCGCGACCACGCCGCGCTCGTCGAGGCCGTGAAGTCCGGCCGGGTCACCGCCGAGTCCATCGACTGACCC
>NZ_CAKJTP010000122.1:11924-13316 GCF_917627335.1 Protofrankia sp. CiT1
ATGCGCGCGCGGCCGGCGGCCTGAGCTGGGCCGCTGCCATGTCGTGACAGTCACAGAGGAGGATGCTCGGAGGACGGGCGTTACGGCTGGCGCCGGGCGATATGAAGGTTGCGGTGCCCGGCGGCCAACGCCGGCCGTCACCAACGACACGACGAGACGACTTGAGGAGCCCCTGCGGTGAAGCTGGCGATGGGCACCCGGGAGGTCTTCGACGCGGAGAGCCTGCTTGAGGAGTACCTCGGTCCGCGCAAGCGAGGCCTGCGTTATGCCTACCCTTACTACGACGGGCTCACCACGAACGGTGACTCCGATCTGCTGTGCACGGGCGATCTCCTCGCCGCCTGCCTGCTTGGTGTCCAGGTGGATGTCGACCGGATGCACACGCTGACCGCGTTGATGCCGTTGCTGCAACGCGCGCTGGACAAGCTGCCGCCGGGGATCGAGCTGATCGAGGCCGACGAGGTCACTCTTGATCTTGTTGCGGCCCTGTACGACCCGCTTGACGATCCCGACGTCTTCGACCGGGACGTCAAGGGCTCGCTGATCGCCAAGGTCCTGCACCGCAAGCGGGCCGGGCTGGTGCCGCTGTTCGACTCGAAGGTCAGGATCTTCTACCAGCATGAGCGCTGCATCCCGCCGGCGCCGCGGGACGGCCGGTCCTGGCGTGAGTACATGCAGCTGTTGGTCAGGGCGATGCAGTACGACCTGCGGGAGAACGCCGACGAGTTCCGGCGGTTGTCCGCCCTCGTCCCTGACAGCGGACCGCCCCTGACCCCGCTGCGCATCCTCGACATCGTGGTGTGGATGAGCAGTGCCGTCTGATCCGCTGTTCCCGGCCGTGTTCATGATCTGGTTGCGCGCGTGATGCTGAGCGGGCCGTGGTGAGGCACGAGGAGGCGCCTTCGGGCTGTCTGCCCGCCGTTGTCGTCATGCCGTTGCGGGCGGCGCGCCGGGTTGTGACGGGCCGGGGCCGCGTCCGTGAGGAGCTCGGGCGGGGTGTAGCGCTGTGCGGCCGGGTCTGGGACGGCATCGCGGACCTCCCCTTCGAGGGTGTGGTCGTGATCGGCATGGACGGCCGGGTGGCCGCGATCGGGCCTCGGGACACGGTGGTGCTGCCGGGTGGCCTGCGTGTGATCGACTGCGCCTGGATCGGGCCGGGGGTCACCGATGCTCATGTTCATCTTGCGGCGGCCGCGGCATCCGGACACGATGAGCTGCGTGCTGGACTTGTCGCTGTGCGTGATCTGGGTTCCCCGATCGTGCGGCTGGCCCGCTGGCGTGTCGCCGCGCCGATCGCGGTTGCCGGGACCGGCCCGCGGGTGGTGGGCGCCGCGGACCCGCGACATCCGCGGCCCGCTCCGCCCGGCGACCGGAAAGCCGCTGACCAGGACG
>NZ_CAKJTP010000123.1:0-1691 GCF_917627335.1 Protofrankia sp. CiT1
GTCCCGCCGCCGGGCGCCGGTGCGGCGCCGACCACCCAGCCGGCGAGCCCCGCCCCTGGCGCGGCGGCGCGGATCCGCGCCGCCGCCATCACCACCGTGGCGACAGCCCCCGCCGGAACGCTCGTCCTGTACGACACCACGGGCCAGTGGGGCTGGCTCGGCGAGCAGTACGCCATCCAGACGGCGAACCTCGTCTCCCACTTCGGCACCTGGCGGGCGCATCCGGTGGCCGCCTATACGGCTGGTGAGATGGCGGGCTACGCCGCCGTCGTCTACATCGGCTCCACCTACGACGAGCAGGTGCCTACCGCGTTCCTCACCGACGTGCTGGCCGGCACCCGGCCAGTGGTGTGGATGTACGACAACATCTGGCAGCTCACCGCGCAGTCGCCGACTTTCACCGCCACCTATGGCTGGAACTGGTCCCAGTTCGACCTTTCCTCCGTCGCGGCGGTCCGTTACAAGAACACGAGTCTGACCCGGTACGCCGGCAACGGCAGCGGAATCATGAACTACGCCACCGTGGACACCACCAAGGCGACGGTGCTCGCCCAGGCTGTCCGGGCCGACGGGACGACATTCCCCTGGGCGCTGCGATCGAACAACCTCACCTATATCGGTGAGATCCCCTATTCCTATGCGGATATGACCGACCGCTATCTGGCTCTGTCGGACGTTCTCTTCGACGCGCTCGCTCCGGCCACGCAGACCCGGCACCGTGCCCTTGTCCGGATCGAGGACGTCGGCCCGGACGCGGATCCGGCCGAACTGCGCTCGACAGCCGACTACCTGTCGTCGGTCAAGGTGCCCTTCTCCGTGGCGGTCTACCCCCGTTATCGGGACCCCAACGGCGTCTACAACAACGGCACTCCGGTCGACATCACCCTGGCGAACGAGCCGGCCGTGGTCAGCGCGCTCACGTACATGGTGAGCAAGGGCGGGACACTGCTGATGCACGGGTACACCCATCAGTACTCGAACGTGGCGAATCCGTACTCGGGCGTCAGCGCCGACGACTTCGAGTTCTTCCGGGCCCACATCGACGCCCTGAACAATGTTGTCTACGACGGCCCGGTGCCCGAGGACAGCCAGGCCTGGGCGGCCGGTCGCATCGACAGCGCGGCCACCGCTTTCACCGCCGCGGGCCTGCCCGCGCCGACGACGTTCGAGTTCCCGCACTACGCGGGATCGGCAGCCGACTACCGGGCCGTGGTCGCCAGATTCCCCAAACGGTACGAACGCGCGCTGTACTTCCGGAACCAGCTTGCCGGGGGAACGATTGACAGTAGTACCTTCAGCGGGCAGTTCTTCCCCTACCCCGTCACGGACGTGTACGGCACCTACGTCATTCCGGAGAACATCGGGAACATCGAGCCGGAGCCGTTCAACAACCACCCGGCTCGGCTGCCAGCCGATCTGATCGACTCGGCCAGGCGGAACCTCGTGGTCCGGGACGGGTTCGCAAGTTTCTTCTACCATCCCTACCTCGGGACGTCGTACCTGCGTGACACCGTCTCGGGGATCAAGAACCTCGGCTACACCTTCGTCGCGGCAGGGGGCGTGTAGGAGCGACCGGCAACAGGTCGTTCGATCAGACAGCCGCGCCCGGGTGGCTCCTGGCACGGCCGCGGGCCGCACCGATACCGGATGGGTGGTACCGGTGCGGCCGAGAACGCGGCCAGGGGCCGCCT
>NZ_CAKJTP010000123.1:2140-6041 GCF_917627335.1 Protofrankia sp. CiT1
AGGCGTGGCGAGCCGGATCTGGCAGGGTCCCGCGCGGCGCGGGCGGAGGCGTGGGTCCTATACATGGTCAGCCTCCAGATGGTGAAATTACCGGACTGTGAATGATCTGGCGCTCAACGCGCTCGAGGCGGCCGCCGCGCGTGTTTTCGCGGTTCTGCGAATCTTCGGGATCCTCTTCGAACTGGTCGCTGTCGTCGTCGGGCACAGGTGGTACTGCACGCCGGCTCATCTGATAGTGCCGGCGGTGGTCGCCGGCTGGGGGATCGTGTTCGCCGCCAGCTGCCTGCGGGCCGGGCTGCGTCGGGGGATTGCCGCCGGCGAACTGGCGGTGGCAATGCTGCTCGCGGCGACCGTGCCGTGGGCGCTGCCCCCCGATGTGCTGCGGGAAGGGCTGAGCTGGGTGCTGCCGCGCCTGGTCGGGGCATCGGTCGTGGTCGCCTGGTGTGCCCCGGCCGTGATCTGGCTGCCGGCCACGGCCACTCTCGCCGGTCTGCTCATGACGTCATGCCTGGCATCGGGGATGCAAGCCAGCACGGCCGCCGTGATGGTTGCCGCGATGGCCTTCCTGTCGCTGCTGTTCACGGTGGTGTCAAGCGTGGCGCGGCACGGCGCGATCATGGCCGACCGGAGTTTCGCGCGCGCCGCGGCCCGGCAGAGCGTACATGCGCTGGCGACGGCGCGGCAGCGAAAACTCAGGGAGTCCGAACGCATCCTGCACGACATCGTGTTGAACACCCTCACCGGGCTCGCCTGGGGCGTGTCCGCCTCCTCGGCGCAGATGGTCAGGACACGTTGCCGCCATGCCGCGACCGTTTGCGTGGATCTCCTGGGCACTGGTTATGACGGGGGCGACGAGGCCGCCAGCCCCGCCGCGCGGCTGGACCAGGTTGTCGAGGAGGCGCGCCGCGCTGGGCTGGACGTCGAGATCTCGACAACCGGTCAGCTGGATGTCCCCGGGGATGTCCGTGCCGCGTTGGCGGCCACGGTCCGGGAGGCGCTGTCCAACGTCCGCCGCCACGCGAACACATCCCGGGCCTGGGTGGACATCCAGGCGAATACGGGGGACGTAGTGATAACCGTTCGTGATGAAGGAGTGGGTTTCGAGCCGCTGGACCATGATTCCGAGCGGTTGGGCATCCGATATTCGATCATCGGGCGGATGGCCGACGTGGGCGGTTCGGCTGACGTTCGCTCCATATCCGGCCGTGGCACGACGGTCACGCTGCACTGGTCCCCGCGCCTGGCGCCGGAGCCGGCCCTGGCGGCCGACGCGGTCGCGCTGGAGTGCTCCTACGCCTGGAACGCGACGCGGGCGGTGGGCATGGGAGCATGTCTGTGGCAGATCGGTTGTGGCCTGCTGCTGCTCGGACGCCTCGCCGCATACCGCCATCCGCTGCTCGTCCTGGGGGCTTGGGGAATTTCCCTGGCGCTGCTGGCCCGCTACGTCGTGCTGGCGCTCGGTGGCCGGCTCCGCCCGGTCGTGGTCGCGCGGCTGGTCGTGGTCGTGATCGGTACCCAGATCGTCCTCGGCCTGTCGGTGCGGGACGGAGATCTGGTGGGACTCCGGCCGGTGATGTTCGCGGACGTCGGGGCGACGGTCCTTTTCGTGTTCGGCCGACCAGCCGGCCAGTGGCTGGCGCCGGTGACGCTGATGGCCGGGACAGCGACGGCTGTGATCAGTTGGCGGTCGGCGGGTGACGTCACCGTGCTGATGAGGTTCGGCGAGTTCCTTTACGCACAGGTCGCGCTCCAGACGGCCTTGTCGATGTTCTGGCGGGCCCGCCACGCCATGGCCGGGGTGACGGCACGGACCGCGCGCGCGGAGGCGGAACTGATTGCGGATCGGGCAGCTGCGGTCGCTGTGCGTCATGACCGGCGGCTGCGCCTGCTTCACCTGGCCGACGGTCCGTTGCCCCTTCTCGCCGATCTCGGTGCGGGCAGGCTGGACCCCCAGGATGACGTGGTCCGTGAGCGCTGCGCGCGATGCGCGGCGGCGCTGCGGCGCACACTGACCCGTCAGCTGTCACCGTCGGCGCTGGTCACCGTTCTTGAGAGTGCCGCGCGTTCGGCAGAGCTGCGAGGCGCCAGGGTGGAGCTTCAGATCGCGGGAGAGGTGGAGGCCATTCCCGCGGCGGTGGGGCGGGAGATCGCGGGTACCGCCACCGCGATCCTCGCCCGGATCGGCGATGGCCGGGTCCTCATCACCCTCACCGCCGGCGCGCGGGACGGCTTTCTGTTCCTGGCATTTCCCGCACCCGCACCCGCACCCGCCCTCGGCGATCCGGCCCCGGGCCTTCCCGCGGGCACACCCATGACACACCAGTGGATCGACGTCGTCGAGGAGAGTGAGGAGGGCAAGGTCTGCGTGGAGATCCGCTGGGGGCTGGACCGCGCCGTCCAGACATCCCGGTGAGCGCTGTCCCACACGGGCAGGCGAGCGGGATCGGCCCCGTGGGTCTACGGCGTGTTTCAGCAGCCGTCCTTCGATCAGGGAGCCGGACAGATGGCTTGTGAAACACGCCTTAGAGCGCCCGGCAGTAGGGGTGTGGATCAGGGAACGGGGCTGGGGTGCGTGCGTCGCGAGGCGGCGGAGGCAGGCACCGGAGGTGGTGGGTGGCGACCGACGACAACGCGGCCAGGGGACGCCTGGACGCGGCGAGCCGGAATGACGATCTCACACACGCTCTTAGCGCCTGCGCCGGAAGATGCGGGTGCCGAGCCACACCAGCGGGTCGTAAGAAGCGTCGACGACCCGTTCCTTGAGCGCGATGATGGCGTTGTCGGTGATCGCGATGTTCTCCGGGCACACCTCCGTACAGCATTTCGTGATGTTGCAGTAGCCGATACCGGCCTCCTTGCGCAGCAGCTCCCGCCGGTCCTCGGTGTCGAGTGGATGCATCTCCAGCTCGGCGTACCGGACCATCAGCCGCGGGCCGGCGAAGACCGGCTTGTTCTCTTCATGGTCACGGATGACGTGGCAGACTGTCTGGCACAGGAAGCACTCGATGCACCGGCGGAACTCCTGGACGCGGCCGGCGTCCTCCGGCCGCATCCGGTGGTGCCCGTCGGCGCCGGCGGGCGGGCCGGGCGCGAATGCCGGCACCTGCGCGGCCTTCTCGTAGTTGTACGAGACGTCGGTGACAAGGTCCCGGATCACCGGGAAGGTCCGCAGCGGCGTCACGGTGATGGTGTCCGCCGGGGCGAACAGGTTCAGCCGGGTCATGCACATCAGCCGGGGACGGCCGTTCACCTCGGCGCCGCACGACCCGCACTTGCCGGCCTTGCAGTTCCACCGGACGGCCAGATCCGGGAGCTGGGTCCGCTGGAGCCGGTGCAGCGCGTCGAGGACGACCATGCCCTCCTCGACGGCGACCGTGTAGTCGTGCAGATCACCGCCGCTCGCATCGCCTCGCCACACCTGGAGTCTCAGGTCGTACCCGGTCATCACGCCTCCTTCCCGGCCGCCGCGGGCTGGTCGAACAGGTGAGCCAGCTCCGCCGGCAGCGGCGGCAGCGGCTCGGCGGTGAGTTCAAGCCTGTCGGCACGCAGCCGCAGGACGTGGTTGACGGTCGCGAACGCCGGATCGGGCCGGGGGAAGTCGTCGCGGGTGTGCCCGCCACGGCTCTCCTTGCGGGCCATCGCGCAGGTGGCGATGCACTCGGCGACGGTGAGCAGCGATCGCAGATCGATGGCAAGATGCCAGCCGGGATTGTACTGGCGGTGACCGGTGACCGCGACCCGGCGGGCACGGGCCCGCAACGCCTCGATCTCTGCCAGTGCCTGGGCGAGCTCGGTTTCGGTCCGGATGATCCCGACCAGGCTCTGCATCACCTCCTGAAGGTCGATCTGTAGCTGGTAGGGGTTCTCCGCCGCGGTTGCGCCGGTGTGTCCGTTGGTGTGT
>NZ_CAKJTP010000123.1:6181-11338 GCF_917627335.1 Protofrankia sp. CiT1
TGCGTTGGTGGTGGAGAACGGCGCGAGGACCTGTTCGACGATCGCATGGACCTCCGCGTCGGTAGCCACGCCCCGGACGCCCGCCGGCACCGCCTGTGCGTATCGCGCGGCGTACAGCCCTGCCCGGCGTCCGAAGACAAGCAGGTCGGACAGGGAGTTACCGCCGAGGCGGTTCGAGCCGTGCATGCCGGCCGCGCACTCGCCCGCGGCGAACAGCCCGGGTACCGTCGCCGCCGCGGTGGCCGGGTCGACCTTGATGCCGCCCATGACGTAGTGACAGGTCGGGCCGACCTCCATCGCCTCCCGGGTGATGTCGACGTCGGCCAGCTCGGTGAACTGGTGGTACATGGACGGCAGCCGGCGGCGGATGTACGCCGGGTCACGGCGGGAGGCGATGTCAAGGTAGACCCCGCCGTGCGGCGAGCCCCGCCCCGCCTTGATCTCGGCGTTGATGGCTCGCGCCACCTCGTCGCGGGGAAGCAGCTCGGGCGGCCGGCGGGCGGTCACCTTGTCGGTGTACCAGCGGTCGGCCTCCTGCTCGGTGTCGGCCGTCTCGGCGGCGAAGACCGGGGGGATGTAGTCGAACATGAAGCGACGGCCTTCGGCGTTGAGCAGCACGCCGCCGTCGCCCCGGACGCCCTCGGTGACGAGGATCCCCTTCACCGACGGTGGCCAGACCATGCCGGTGGGATGGAACTGGACGAATTCCATGTCCATCAGCGTGGCCCCCGCCCACAGCGCGAGCGCGTGGCCGTCGCCGGTGTACTCCCAGGAGTTCGACGTCACCTGATAGGACTTGCCGATCCCGCCGGTGGCAAGCACTATCGCGGGCGCGTCGAAACGCACGAAGGTCCCGGACTCGCGCCAGTACGCCAACGCGCCGGTGACCGCTGGTTCGCCACGCTGCGGCGTGTCCGGTGAAAGCGCGGTCTGTGACGGCGTCGCCCGCGGTGGTACGGCCTGTTGGCGCCGCGTCGTCAGCAGGCGCAGCACCGTGCACTCCATGAACACGTCGACACGTTTGCTGATCAGCCGGTTTTGCAGGGTACGGATCAGTTCCAGGCCGGTGCGGTCCCCGACATGCGCGAGCCGCGCGAAGCGGTGGCCGCCGAAGTCACGCTGGAGGATCCGCCCGTCGGGCGTCCGGTCGAAGACCGCGCCCCACTCCTCCAGCTCCCAGACCCGTTCCGGCGCCTCCTGCGCGTGGAGCTGGGCCATCCGCCACTGGTTGAGCATCTTCCCGCCACGCATCGTGTCGCGGAAGTGCGCCTGCCAGTCGTCCTCGGGCCACACGTTGCCCATCGCGGCCGCGATACCGCCCTCAGCCATGACGGTGTGCGCCTTGCCGAGCAGGCTCTTGCAGACGACCGCGACGCGGGCGCCCTGCTCGTGCGCTTCCAGCGCCGCGCGCAGGCCCGCTCCGCCCGCGCCGATGACCACGACGTCGTACGCGTGCGTCTCCGATACGGACGACGACGATGACGATGACGATGACGATATGGATGGTGCGGTCATGGTCGCTCACGCCACCCAGTGATAGTCGTGGAGGTGACCGCTCGCGACCAGCCAGATGTAGAAGTCGGTTGCCATGATCCATAGAAGGCTCGCCCAGGCCCACACCAGATGACGCCGGTTGAGCGCCGAAATCCCCCGCCACAGCCGCTGGCGGGCCGGATGCGCGGACAGGGTCCGCAGCCCACCTCCACACAGGTGCCGGAAGGAATGGCAGGAAAACGTGTACAGGCCGAGAAGCACCACATTGGCCGCAAGAATGCCGCTACCGACGCCGATGCCGAAACCGCCGTCGAAGCTGAACGCCTGGACAGCCTCGTAGGTGAGCAGACACACGAAGAGCCCACCGAAGTAGAGGAAATAGCGGTGCACGTTCTGTAGCAGCAACGGGAACCGGGCCTCACCGCTGTACCTGCGCCGGGCGTCGGGGACCGCGCAGGCCGGCGGCGCCCACCAGAACGAGCGGTAATACGCCTTCCGGTAGTAGTAGCAGGTGAGCCGGAAGCCGAGCGGGAAGAGCAGAATCAGGATGGCGGGTGAGATCCAGGGGATGTCGCCGAGCAGCCCGGAGCCGAGCGCGTCGGCCGGGCAGGAGTCGGTCAGGCACGGCGAGTAGAACGGCGACAGGTACGGATCCGCGTAGTAGTTGCCGTTGCGGAACGCCGCCCACGTCCCGTAGGCGACAAAGCCGGCGAGCACGGCCACCGTGACGACCGGGGCCACCCACCACCGGTCCCGTCTCAGGCTGGGCTGGATGATCCTCGCTCGGGCCGCGCCGCCGCTGGGAGCGGCGGCTCTGGCGGGGCCCCGATTGTCGGGAGGACGGGCATCCGTCTGCGTCGGCATGGTGCTCCTCGGTTTCCTGGGGCCGCAGGCGCGGTCAGGTGCGTTCGCGGTGCTGGGCCCCCGGCGTGTTCTCGCTGGCTGTTGCTCTCCTTGGCGTGTTCTGGTCGGTTGGAGGGACCGACGACAGGCCGCGAGTTATCGCGCGGCCCGTCGTCTCATGCTCACACCCGGACGCGGCGTCGGCGGCGCGGCGACACGGCGCGATGCCGCTGCCACCCGCCGGCGACCCCCTCGTCGTCGCATTCGGGCTGGAACTCCGGTTCGCCCTGGCGGGCCGGTACGAACACGGGTTCGTAGCGGGTTGAGCACGCTGGGCCGTCGGCCGTGCCGGCCGGGTCCAGACCGTTCGCGCCGCTGCGGGTCATGGTCTCAGCTTCAAGATCGTCAAGGTCTTCCAGGACGCGACGGACATCCGCCTCGAGCCGGCCCGCCATTCTTGAACTGGGCGCGTGGCAGCGCACATGGTGCACATGACGTTGCGCTTCCTGTACTGCTCTGATCACGGCGAGAAGCTCGTCCCGTAGGCTTGTCGACTGCACGATTCGCCACCTCCGTGGTTCCGGCTGCCGGCCGGCGACATTCCAGACAGGTATCGGTACCCATCTCCACTGCCGAGCCGGTCACATCAATGACACATTACGTTCACGCAACAGTATGATCGACGGGCGGAAGGTTGGCCGGAGACGCAGACCTTCGACCGCGCCGGAGCGCCGGAAGGCCGTGTCCAGATGCGTCAGAGACCCGCTCGCGCGGGTCATTGAGCCGGACAGCTGGCTTCCGGAACACGCCGTAGTGACGGCGAGCGCCTGGGCGGCCGGGCTACCGGCTGATCAGGTCGTCCAGATGGGCCCGCACGGCGCCAGCGACGTCCATCTCGTCAGGGGACCAGGACAGTCCGGCGAGCGTGAACAGACAGGCGACGACCCGGGCGTACCGGCCGGTCGGGGCGTCCAGCTCAGGGAAGGCCGCACGAAGGCGGCTGGCGGTCCGGGGCGCGTGCCGCAGCGCGGTGATGTACAGGTTCGCGACGCCGATGCCTGAAACGCTGCGGCCCCAGTGCTCCCAGTCAATGATCGAAAAACGCGGCGCGGTGATGTTGCCCCAGTGCAGGTCCAGATGCTCGGTGGCCGCCGGGCCGGGGGCAACGTCAGCGGGCAGCTCACCGACTCTGGCATGGATCAGATGGGCGAGCTGTTCGGGGGAGTAGGCCCACAGCTTCCGCTCGGTGGGGGTGTCCGCGAGCGCGTCGACCGAGGCACGCAGGTCGGCCCACCAGGCGTCCGGGAGGTCGGGCTCGCCGGACAGGTACTGCCCGGCGCTGTAGGCGTCCGCCGGCACGACCGTCGAGTCGGCCGCGAACGTGAGCAGCTCAGCGCGCACGGACACCGGGACCGGGTCGGGATGGGTCCATTCGGTCTCAGCGAGCAGCGTCGGCTTGGCGACGCCGGACAGGCTGGCGGCATCGTGGGTGCCGGTCCAGACCTCGCGGTCCATGTCGGACTCGATGAACGCGGCGACCCGCAGCCACGCGGTGGCGCCGTCGTGCGTGGCGGGCCCCGCGATGACGGCGTCGGAACCGCTGGCCCGTCCGGAGCCGAGAGGCCGTATCCCGAGTTGTCGTGCGCCCTCGCGGTAGATCTCAGTGAGCCACGCCGCACCGTCGATGCTGACCGGCAGCCAGCGGATCACGCGGTTCCGTCTGTTGGACGCGGTTCGCAGTCCGGGGTCTTCGGCTTGCATTGGGACTGGGTGGGGCTGCAGGCGGTGCTCGCCTTGGGACCGCAGATGTCCGGGCCACAGCCGGAGGCGGCGGTCACCGTGCGCGCGGCGTCGAGCCGGGCGACCTGGGACCGGAAGGGCGCGCCAGCGAGGACCGCGGCCAGCCCGTCACGGACGTTACCGGCGGCGGCGCGGCGGGTGAAGACGCATGGAGTCACGGTGCCGTCCGGGCCAACCGCGGCCGTGCCGTGCCCGCAGTGCCCGCAGGTGCCCGCCTCATCGTCGTGGTCGGCGGCGCGGCCGAATGGCCGGACCTGGTCGATGCTGGCGACGACGCCGAGGGCGGTCAGGTCGTCGAACGCGGCGAGAGCCTGTTCCTCGCCGGCGGTGGCGATGATGCCGGCGCGGACCGGCACCTCTGCCGCGACGAGGCGCCGCAGCTGGGCCCGGGTGCGGGCATGGCTGCCGGCACGCCCGGTGACCTTGTCATGCCGGGCCGCGTCGTCGGCGTAGTACGAAGTCGCGACCGACACACCCGGGCGGACGAGCGCGTCCCAGACCACGGCGGGAAGGGCGTACAGGTTGGTGAAGACCTCGACCGCGAGGTTAGCGTCGAGCGCCGCCGCGACGAGCGCCGGGAAGTCAGGACGGAGGGTCGGTTCGCCGCCGATGAGGCAGACCTGCTCGACGCCGACGGCGGCTGCCTCGGTGATGACCGCTTCCCAGTCGGGAAGCGTCATCGTGCCCTGGCTGCCGTGTGGTGAGGAGCCGGCGTAGCAGTGAGAGCAGGCTAACTGGCAGCGTCCGGTGATCTCCAGCCAGATCAGCCGGGGCGGCTCGGCCTGGATCACCGGGTGGACAGGCCCGGGCAGCGTCACGGTCATGATGATCTCCCTACGCCGTGTTCTGATACTCGCCGACGTGGATCACGTCGTGGCGCAGCCGCCGCTCGGGGGTGGTCAGGCCCAGCAGACGCTGCCCGCCCGGCCCGCAGATGATCATCTCTCACCGGCGGACCGGGCGATGGCAACGGTGAATTCGCCAGGCACCACTGTAGCCGGCCGGCGCCAGTCAGGCGGG
>NZ_CAKJTP010000123.1:11918-13839 GCF_917627335.1 Protofrankia sp. CiT1
GAGGCTCCGGCAATAGGGCACGCGCCTCGTGCCAGTCAGATGGCTGTCGAAACATTGCCCTATTGCCGAGCTATTGCCGGGCGCTCCTGTCGGAACCGGCTGCCCGGCCGGTCGCGGAGCGGTCCTCAGCTGTCTCGGCAGCACGCGTTTCAGTCATGGCACGCTCGCCGGCCTCGATCACCGGGACGTGGCGGCTCGCGGTCGACGAGAGCTTCGGCAGTGTCAGCTGAAGCACACCGTCGGCCGCCTGGGCCGCGGACTTCTCCGCATCCACCTCCCCGGGCAGCCGCACGGTACATTCATACCGGCCCATACGGCGCATCTGCTGACGCATCACGCCGCGGTGTTCCCGGGCCTGGATGTCAGCGGTGATGCTCACCTCGTTCCCCCGGACGTCGATGTTGACGGTGTTGGCGGGAGTACCGGGCAGATCCGCTTCGATGATGTAGGAGTTCTCGGTCTCCTCCATGTCGATCGCGGGTGTCCACGAGCGGCCTTCCCGCGGCATGAGGTCCGGCAGCGATACATCCAGCAGGCGGCCCATCCGTTCGTAGAGATCACCGAACTCGGCGAACGGGTCCCAGCCCCGTCGAGTGACTGGCGTCGGACGGCTCATAACGGACAACGAGGTCATTGTCGGCTTCCTCCCTGGCGGTCACTGGCAGGGGGGATGGGAGCCCATCCCCCCTGCGCTCCTATCCGCTCCCCGAAGACGCAAACAGCGCCAGGAAAGTGGATCAATACCAGGGCCGAGGGGCGGCCGAGGGGCGGCCGAGGAGCGGCCGACGGGCGGCCGACGGGTGTCAACGCCTGGATGCGCGGGTGCTCAGAACACCGCGGTGCCATGCGTGGGGGACGACGCTCGCGCGTGGTGGCGCCGGGGTATGCGCCCGGCGCGGGCCGCGAGCCGTCCAGCGGTCACCGCGGCCGCCATGGCCGCCGCCATGAGGGCGGGGTCCTGCGCCCGGGTGACCGCGGAGGCGAGCAGCACGGCGTCACAGCCGAGTTCCATGGCAAGCGCGGCGTCGGAGGCGGTACCGATCCCGGCATCGAGGATGACGGGAACCTCGGCCTCGGCGACGATCAGCTCGATGTTGTGCCTGTTGCGGATTCCCAGTCCGGTGCCGATGGGCGCGCCCAGCGGCATCACCGCGGCGCAGCCGGCCCGCTGGAGCCGGCGGGCGAGCACCGGGTCGTCGTTGGTGTAGGGCAGGACGGTGAACCCGTCCGCGACCAGGAGCTCGGCCGCGTCGAGGAGTTCGACCGGATCCGGCAGCAGCGTGTGGTCGTCCGCGATCACCTCAAGTTTGATCCAGTCTGTTCCCAGCGCGTCCCGGGCGAGCCGGGCGGTCAGGACGGCCTCGTGGGCGGTGCGGCACCCGGCCGTGTTCGGCAGCACCCGGACGCCGCAGCCGGCGAGCATGTCCAGTACCGACCCGGGCGTCGCGGTATCCACCCGGCGCATGGACACCGTGCACATGGCTGTCCCCGAGGCCTGAATCGCCGCCGCCATGATGGCCAGGCTCGGTGCCCCGCCGGTCCCCATGATCAGCCGGGAATCGAATTCCGCACCGGCGATGGTGAAGGTGTCGTCGGCCACGTCAACCTCCCTGGGTCGCGGTGAGAATCTCCACATGCTGGCCGGCGCGCAGCTCCAGCTCCGCCCATCCGCCGCGGGGGGCGACAACGCCGTCGACCGCGGCGGCGGTCCCCCGGCCGACGCCCGCCAAACCCGCCATCAGCTGGTACAGGGTGGTGCCGGCCGGTAGCTGCATGAGTTTGCCGTTCACGGTGAGAGTCATCCGCCATCCTCCTCAGTGACTGTCGGGTCCCGCGTGGGCGCCCGGCGCCCGGCGCCCGGGTCCCGGCGGCTCGGCGCCGACCGGGCCGGACCCGGGCGGGGCGGCCGTGGGGTCAAACC
>NZ_CAKJTP010000124.1:0-1163 GCF_917627335.1 Protofrankia sp. CiT1
GGACGCCGACGGCCGCGATCTCGCCGCCCGCCACGGCGCCACCAGCACCGCCACCCTGCTCCGCCATCGGCTGCGGCTACGTCCTGGGGACGCCCGGATGCTCGTCGAGCTCGCCGCCGCCCTGGACGGGCCACAGGCCGCGACCGGGCAGGCCCTGCGCGCTGGGAGCATCTCCGCGGAGCAGGCGTGGGCGATCGTGCGAACGATCCGCGGGCTACCCGCGGGTGCCCCGGCGGCGATGGTCGGGGAGGCGGAGGCGTTCCTGCTCGCCCAGGCCGAGGTGTTCGACCCGGCGGAACTGGCCCGGCTGGGCGCGTTCCTGATCACCCAGCTGGCCGATCAGGACCCGGAGCCGGGTCAGGAGAAGGATCCGGCCGACGTGCGGGAGCTGTGGCTGACCGATACCGGGGCGGGCACCACCCGGATCCGCGGCACGCTGGACGCCGAGGCCGCCGCGATGCTGCGGGCGGCACTCGACCCGCTCGCGGCCCCCCGGCCCACCAGCGGCACGAGCGGTGCCGACGACGACGGTGCGGCCACCATCGGCACCATCGGCGACGGCAGTGTGGGCGGCGCGGGTGGTGACGAGCCGCGGGACACCCGGTCGGCGGCGCGCCGCCGTGCCGACGCGCTGGTCGAGCTGACCGCTCGGGCGTTGGACACCGGAACCCTGCCCACCCAGGGCGGGCAACGCCCTCACATCGCTGTGCTGGCGCCGCTGTCCGCGTTTCTCGGTGAACCCGGCGCGGCGCCCGCGCAGACCAGCTGGGGCCTTCCGTTACCCGCTGCGGTCCTGGCCCGGCTGCGCTGCGACGCTGAGATCACCCGGGTTCTGCTCGGCCCTGCCGGGGTGCCGTTGGATGTGGGTCGCAGCCAGCGGATCGTGCCCCCCGGCCTGCGCCGGGCGCTGGCCGTCCGGGACCGCTGTTGTTCCTTCCCGGGCTGTGACCGGCCGTCGGGCTGGTGCGAAGCCCACCACGTGATCGAATGGTCGCAGGGGGGTCGTACCGCCCTGGACAACCTCACACTGGTATGCGGCCGGCATCACCGCCTGTCACATCATAGCGACTGGGAGATCCAGTTCGGTGGCGACGGCATCCCCGAATGGATCCCACCGGGATGGATCGACCCGGCTCGGACCCCCCGGCGCAACCCCTTCCGCC
>NZ_CAKJTP010000124.1:1651-8191 GCF_917627335.1 Protofrankia sp. CiT1
TTTGCGACCCCTGGGGCATAAGGCTGCTGGACGCACGCCCCGGGTGCCTACGGTGGCGAAAAATCTCCGCGCCCGGCGCTCAGCTTCTCCGGCCGGCGCTCAGCTGCCGCGGTAGCTGGAGAAGCCGAAGGGTGAGAGCAGCAGTGGCACGTGGTGATGCCGCGCCGGATCGGTGACAACAAAAGTGATCACGACCTCCGGGAAAAACGTCGAGCGGGACGCGGTGTCGAACACCAGCCGCCACGCACCCGGCCCGTCCAGCGAGAGATCCCGCACCCGCCCGTCCTCGTCGGTCACCGCGGATGTGACCAGCCGCCACCCGCGGGCGTCGCCGTCGAAGCCGACAATCATCCGTTCCAGTCCAACTGGCACCCCGTCGGCCGGGGCTCCGGCGGCGGTGTCGATCACATGCGTGGAGAGGGTCACCCAGGCATCATGCCCGGGCACGGGGCAACCGGACGGTTACGAACCGCTGATCAGCCGTTGTAGCCGCAACGCGGTGATCTCGGCCTGCTGGCCGGCGGCGACCTGTAGCTCGGTAGCCGGGTCGTTGCCCAACCGCTCACGCAGCAGGCCCAGGATCTCCTCGGCGCTGCGTCCCGCCGCACGCACCAGGAAGATGTAGCCGAAGCGATCCTCATACTCCTGGTTGCCCGCGACCAGGGCCGCCTTCAGGTCGAGGCTGGCGTTGTCCACCGCGGCCTGCTCCCGGCGGGGGGCGTCCAGGCCAGCCACCACGGCCCGGCTGGACGTGGTCGGCGCCGGCAGCAGGGCACCGCGTTCACCGATGCGTGGGTGCGCGGTGAACGCCTCCAGCCAGTCGGCCTCGGTGAGCCGCTGCCAGTGATCGCGGGCCGTGTTGAGGAGCGCCTCGAGGGTCGGGTACGGCCGGCTGTCGGTGACCGCGGCCGCCCACTCCTCCGAGCCGCAGCAACCCAGCAGCTCGGCATGGAGCGCCCCTGGGGACAGCGCGTTGAACCAGCGCATGGCCAGCTCCTGGCGGCCCGCCGGAGTCGGGGTGCCGATGAGGCGCAGCCGGGCCAGCCCCCCGTCGGGGATGGCGTCCACCCGGACATGGGTGGCCTCCACCGGCACCTCCAGGTCGAACAGGTGCTGCGTGTTCGGCTGCACCCGCACCTGTGGCAGCAGCGGCTGCCACTCGGTGATCGAGGAGATGTCGTCGCTCTGGAACAGCTCCGGGGCGGACGCGGCCCACAGCGCCACGGCCCGGGGCGCGTTGCCGTGGAAGTGGCGGGTGTCGACTTCCGCCCTGATCATCTGGCCTGTGGTGGCGAGCCGGACGACGGCCCAGTCGTGGCCCATTCCCCGCCGGCGGCGGGTCTCCCAGCCCTCCCCCATCACCCGCGCGTCTCCGGACGCGTTGAGGTTGTGCCGGTCGCCGTAATGCATGTCGCTGCACGCCACCACCACCCCGCCGAGGTACGCCGCGGCCAGGTCGGAGGTGACCCGGTCCAGCAGACGGGGGTCCGCGATCACTGTTCCGTGCACGCGGAGCCGCGCCACCCCGCCGTCCGGGTGGATGGTGAGCCGTACGTGGGTGACACGGGTGTGGCCAGCCCGTTCGACCGGCAGAACATTGACCGCGTCCGATCGGACCGGTGTCCGGCGCACCAGCGGCACCCAGCTGACCGATGCCTCGGCGACCTCGGCCGCGGAGGGGTAACCGCCCAGCGTGGCACCGTGCAGCTCGACCGACTCCGGTGCGTTCCCGGTGAAATGGGTGGTGTCGACGGTCACCGCTCGGACCACACCGGGCGCGCCGAGCCGGACGATCGCCCAGTCCGCGCCGTACGGCTCACGGCGGCGGCGGGTCTCCCAGCCGTCCGTCCACGCGCCCCGCTCGGTGAAGACGCCCGGCCGGGCGGTCGGCGGCTCGGGCAGCAGCATCCGTTCGGCGAGTGCGAAGAACTCGTCGTTGACAACCACCACCGATCCGCCGAACCTGGCGGCGGCAAGGTCGACAAGGTTCGTAAGATCGGGTGCGTCGCTCACTGCTCCTCTTCTCCTGCGGGTCGGGTCCGCTTCTCCTGCGGGTCGGGTCCGCCGCCGGGTGCGCGGGCCGCCGATATTCGGGATGGGTGTGCGGAACGCGGGGGTGCGGAACGCGGGTGCGCGATGTGGGGCACGCCATCGGGCTCATCTCGACAGCAGGCGGCCGCGCGGCGGCCGGTCGCCGTCGGCACGTTCACCGCGCAGGTAGGTTGCACGCACCACGCCGTGCAGCGTCCGCCCAGCGTAGGGGGTGAGCGGATGGCGATGGGCCAGCTTCGCGGGATCGACGACAAAGGACCTGTCCGGGTCGATCACGACGAGGTCGGCGTCCGCGCCCGGGACGATCCGGCCCTTGTGCCCCAGGCCGACGAGATCGGCTGGTCCGGTGCACATCCAGCGGGCCAGATCGGCCAGGTCATGACCGCGGCGGCGAGCCTGGGTCCACACCGCGGCGAGGCCGAGCTGCACCGACGCGATCCCGCCCCACGCCTGCGCGAAGTCGCCTGACGTGATCGCCCTACGCTGTGGCGTGGCGGGTGAGTGGTCGGTCACCACCCCGGCGAACAGGCCCGCGGCGAGGCCCTGCCACAGCGCCTCCCGGTTGCGCTCCCCCCGGATCGGCGGCGCGCACTTGTACAGAGTCGCGCCATCGGGGATCTCCTCGGCGGTGAACGCCAGATAATGCGGGCAGGTCTCCGCCGTCAGCGCGAGCCCGGCGTCGCGGGCGGCGAGCACGTCATCCAGAGCCGCCGCCGCGGACAGGTGCAGGACGTGCAGGCGGGCCCCGCTCGCGGCCGACAGCGCGGCGAGCCCGGCCACCGCCTCGGTCTCCGCGGCCGGCGGGCGCGAGGCCAACCAGCTCGCGAACGCCCGGCCCGCCACCGGTGGCGCCACGGCCAGGACCGACGGTGACTCGGCATGGACGACGGTCAACGCGTCGAGCCGGGCGGCACGAGCCACCGCGACGGCGAGGACCTCCATGGGCACATGCGGGAACTCCGCCACCCCCGACGGCGCGAGGAACGCCTTGAAGCCGAACACCCCGGCGTCGTGCAGGGCCGCGATCTCGGTGCGGTCCCGCACGTCAGCGCCGACGATCCCGCCCCAGAAGCCGACGTCGACCGCTATCCGCCCGGCCGCCGCGGCCCGCTTCACCGCGAGTGCCGCGACCGACGTCGTCGGCGGGATGGCGTTCAGCGGCATGTCCACGATCGTGGTGACGCCGCCAGCGGCTGCGGCCCGCGTGGCGCTGGCGAACCCCTCCCACTCGGTGCGCCCGGGTTCGTTGACGTGGACGTGGGTGTCCACGGCCCCGGGCAGCAGGGCGAGGTCTCCAAGATCGGTGACACCCGGTCTGGCCTGGACGGCCTCGGGCCGGGTGACCGCGGTGATCCGGCCGCCGGCGATATGGACGGCGGCCGGGCCGACTCCGTCGGGAGTCACGACCCGTGACGAACACAGTATCTCGGGACGTTCGGGAAGCCCGGGGAGCCCGGCCGGGGGGATGGTCATCCGCCGCCGCCGCCGGCATCCGGGCGGACGAGATCCGCCGGGTGGGCCTGGCCCGGCGGCAGCACCAGGTCCTGCGGCCGGATCGGCACCCGGCGCAGGTCACGCCCGATCGCGGCACGGACCGCCGCCACCACTGCCGGGGTCGCCGAACAGGTCGCCGCCTCCCCCACCCCCTTGACGCCGTAGGGCGCCCCGGGCTGCGCGTGCGTCAACGCCACGAAGTCCAGCGCCGGGACATCGGCGATGGTGGGCAGGACGTAATCATGAAACGTGGGGTTGCGCACCACCCCGCCGTCAACCACGAGCTCCTCCATGAGCGCGAGGCCGAGCCCCTGGGCGGTACCGCCCTCCGCCTGCCCGCGTAGCGCCATCGGGTTGAGCACCATGCCAACGTCCTGGGCGAGCGCCATCGATACCACCCGCACGAGTCCCAGGTCCACGTCGACGTCGACGACCGCGCGGTGCGCCGCCACGGCGAAGGCGACATGTACGTCGCCCTGGCCGTCCGGGCCCAGCGGCTGGGTACGCCGGTGGCGGAAGACCTCCACCGCCTCGACCGGCCCGTCCGCGAGCAGGTCGGCAAGAGGCAGCCGCGTTCCGGCCTCGCTGGCGACGATCTCGCCGTCGGCGAGTGCCAGCAGCCGCCTCGGCTCGGCGACCACCTCGGGGGGCAGGCCGAGCCGCCCGGCCGCCCGGCCCAGCAGCCGCTCGGCCACCGTGACCGCGGCGGCACGCACAGCGCCACCGCTCATCCACGTCTGGCGGGACGCGCTGGTCGGCCCGGCACTGCCGATGGCGGTGTCCGCCGGGGCGAGTAGCACCTGGTCCACCCCGAGTTCGGTCCGCACGATCTGCCCGGCGATCGTCACGAAGCCCTGGCCGACCTCCGCGCACGCGCTGTGCACGACGGCCCGCGGTGTGCCGTCCGGCCCGAGCTCCAGGCGTACCCGGGCGGTTGAGAAGTCGTCGAAGCCCTCGGAGAACAGCAGGTTCTTGTAGGCCAGCGCGTAGCCGACACCGCGGCGGACCCGGCCCGGGTCGGCCGCGGCCAGCCGCCCGCCCGGCAGGGATGTCACCGGCGTACGGTCCGACACCGGAGCTGGCAGCGGACGAGCCGCGACTGTCGCGATCGCCTCCCGCAACGGCAACGGATCAGCAACGAGCTGGCCCGTGGGCAGCACATCGCCAGGCTCGAGCACGTTGCGGCGGCGCAGTTCCACCGGATCCATGCCGAGCGCGTCCGCGAGCCGGTCCATCTGCGCCTCGTGCCCGAAGGCGACCTGGGGAACCCCGAAGCCGCGCATGGCTCCGCACGGTGGGTTGTTCGTCCGCACCACCCACCCGTCCACCACGGTATGGGGGACCCGGTAGGGCCCTGACGCGTGCGTCACCGCGTTGGCCAGCACCGCCGGGGACGATGACGCGTACGCTCCGCCATCGAGGACCACCCGCGCGTGGACGCTGACGAGCTGCCCGCGGCGGGACGCGGTGTGGCGGAACCACAGGCGAGCCGGATGCCGGTGCGGATGGCCGAGGAACGACTCGACCCGGTCGTAGCGGATCCGCAGCGGCTGCCCGGTGACCCGCGCCAGCAACGCGCCGTGGATCTGCAGGGTGATGTCCTCCCGGCCGCCGAACGCTCCGCCAACCCCGGCGAGGGTGAGCCGCACCCGATCCTCGGGAATACCCAGGCACGCCGCGATCTGCTCCCGATCGGAGTGCAGCCACTGCGTGGCCACCCGCATGTCGATACCGCCGTCCGCCGTCGGCACCACCAGCGCGGCCTCGCAGCCGAGGAAGGCCTGGTCCTGCATGCCCACCACATAGGAGTCGCTGACCTGGACCGTGCCGCGGGCCGCCGGGTCACCGTGCCGCAGATGGATCTCGCGAAAAATATTGCCGTCAGGGTGCAGCGGATCGACCTCGCCGCCAACGGACACGATCCGCTCAGGATCTGTCACCGCGGGCAGCGGTTCGTAGTCGACGTCGATGGCGGCGAGCGCCCGGACAGCGGCGCGGGCGTCACGCGCCGCGACCGCGGCAACTGGTTCGCCCTGGTAGCGCACAACGTCACGGGCGAACACCGGCTGGTCCGCGACGATCAGGCCGTAGGTGGCCCGGCCGGGCACGTCCCCGGCGGTCACCACCGCCGCCACGCCCGGAAGACGCCGGGCCGCGGCGGTGTCGATACGGCGGATCCGGGCGCGGGGGTGCGGGCTGCGCAGCGTCCGGGCGTGCAGCATGCCCGGCAGGAAGAGATCGCCAGCGTACGGGAACGTCCCGTCGATCTTGTCTGCGCCATCCGGGCGGGGCACCGATCTACCGATGCCCTGACCGGCCGCCGCGTGATCGGTAAACTCCTGATCACCGGATGAACGTGAGTCCGCCATCAGCCCACCGCCTGTCATCGGTCACCGGCGAGTGTCCTGGATGGACCGGATGGCCGCCATGATCCGTCCGTATCCGGTACACCGGCAGATGTTGCCCGCCAATGCCTCACGGATCTCGTCCTCGTCCGCGTCGGGCCGCCGGGCCAGCAGATCGGTCACGGCGACGACGAACCCTGGTGTGCAAAAGCCGCACTGGACCGCCCCGTGGGCGAGGAAGGCGGCCCGCACCGCTCGGGCCGGGCCACCCGCACCCAGCCCGGCAACGGTCGTGACCACGGCGCCCGCGGCATCCGCCGCGAGCACTGTGCAACTTGCCACCAGCCGGCCGTCCATGAGTACCGAGCATGATCCGCATCGGCCCTGTTCGCAGGCGTCCTTGACCGACATCACGCCAAGGTGGTCGCGCAGCACACCCAGGAGGGACTCCGCCAGCCAGGCGTCGGCCACCAGCCGCATACCCCCGTCGATGTACAGCTGATAGGACACCCGTCGACCGGTTCCGCAACCAGCCAGCGCCGCCGCGTCACCGTCACCGCCCCCGGCGATGTCGCCGCGGGCACACCCGTCGTTGTTCATGACCGGAACCGCCCGGCGCTGCCCGGTCCCGCACTGCCCGGTATTGCGC
>NZ_CAKJTP010000124.1:8586-13490 GCF_917627335.1 Protofrankia sp. CiT1
GCCCGGTCCCGCACTGCCCGGTATTGCGCCCGGCGCCGCGGCCGGCAGACAGCGGCCGACCGCGCGGGCCGCGAGCACCCCGGCCGCGTGCCGGCGGTACGCCGCCGAGACGCCGACGTCATCCGGGAGCGGATCGGGCACGGCCCCAGCGGCCTCGGCCACGAGCTCGCCGAACCCGGCCACGACATCCGCGGGGATCGTCCCGGTCGACCAGTCGACCCCTTGCCGGACGAACTCCTCAGCGGTGGCCGGCCGCGTCGGCTGGTGTGCGATCCCGCCAATCGCGCAGGTCACCCGTTCGTGCACGCGGTCGACGACCAGCGCGCAGGAGACCAACGCCGCCGACGCGGCCTGCCTGGAACCGATCTTCAGGTAGACCTGGGGCCCGCACGGCCGGGGTAGCCGAACGGCTGTGACCAGCTCAGTCGGGGCCAGCCCGGTTGCCAGGAACGATGCGACATCCACGGTCCGCGCCCCGCGCGCGCTGTTGATCACTATTTCGGTGCCGACCGCGGAGAGAAAGGTCAACAGATCCCCCCGCGGGTTGGCTGTCCCCAGCGCTCCACCCACCGTGCCCGTGTTGCGGATCTGCGGGGAGCCGACCACCCGTGCCATTGCCGCCAGCCCCGGCGACAGCGACCAGCCGGTCAGATCGTGGTAGGTGACACCGGCACCAATGATCAACATATTTGCGCTGGCCCCCCGGGAGCGCAGTTCCAGGACCCTGCGCAGGGCGACAAGCCGGCGTGGCTCCCGCTGGCGGGCACGCAGCGCGGGTACCAGGTCAGTGCCGCCAGCGAGGATCTCCGCGTCCCCGTCGGCCAGGATCTCGACGGCTTCGGCAACGGTCAGCGGCCGGTGCAGGCGGGCCGTCCGGGGCGGTGCGGGGTCAGCGCTCTGATCAGCGCTCTGATCAGTGGCCTGATCGGTGGCCTGATGAGGGACTGCCACAATCATGTGACACACCCGGTCGGGTTTCCCGCGGACGATTCATGATCAACCCATCTTCGGCCCTCGGGGCGCCGCGCGGCGGCGAGACCACGAGACAGGGAGAGTGACAGGGATGACGATCGGCCGCGCGCAACCCACATGCCCACCGACGATAGAGCCGCGAGGTTACGCGCATGTTCACCATCGGCGACGGGATGTATCTTCGGTGTTTGTGCCCGACCGGGGCGGATGCGAGCGGACAGCGGCTGGCCGGCAATCTATTCACCTGAAATGAACGCCGCCTGCCCGCACCGGCCATATCCGGCACGCCCACAACCCGCTGAAAATTCCGTGAAAAGGGACCACCGTCACTTCGGGTCCATTGATGCCAACTCACCTGAGATTTCCATCACCGTCACCTTGCGTCACGTACGGGATGTGCAGTAAAAACATCAACAGGGTTGACGCGCCATAATCGAAGCATGCGTTTCGCTGAACGCAATCTGACCTGTCATCCGCGCCCGTCATCCGACGGCCCCTGCTCCTGGAGGTGGTTGACGTTCCGCAGTTGCTGACAAACACAGATCCCTCTCTTCGACGCGGCTGGCATCCGGTTGCCCTGTCATCCGAGGTCGGCGACGAACCAGTACCGATCCGCCTGCTCGGTGAGCCCTGGGCGATAGCCCGGCTCGACGACCGTGTGGTTGCCTTCGCCGACCGGTGCCCGCATCGCCTGGCACCGCTTTCGGCCGGCCGTGTGGACGGTCCCGAACTTGTCTGCGGGTACCACGGCTGGCGTTTCGTCGCCTCCGGGGAATGCGCGGCCGTACCCGCGCTCGGGCCGGGCGTGCCCGCGCCCAAACGGGCCCGCGCCACCCCTGCCTGGGGTGCCGCCGAACGCCACGGGCTGGTCTGGCTTGCGCCCGAGGAGCCGTTCGCGGACATTATCGACCTGCCGGAAGCCGACGACCACGCCTTCGACTCGGTGTGGCTGGAGGTGGTGCAGACGTCGTCATGCGCCGGCCTGCTCGCCGACAACTTCCTCGACACCGCGCATCTCCCGTTTGTCCACGCTGACACGATCGGCGCGGGCGAGGAGACAACTGTCCCCCCGTACAAGGTCACTCCTGACGGCAACGGATTCCGGGCGCACCTGAACCAAACCGTCGCCAACCCCGAGGACCCGGGTGTCGCGGCCGGTCTGCGGCCACTGATCCAGCGCCGCCGGTCAACGTATGTGTACAGCCCGCCGTTCCAGCTGCGCCTGGTGCTCGAGTATCCCGATGCCGGCGTCACCAACACGATCTTCTTCTGCCTGCAGCCAGAGGACACCGGGTCGACCCGCGTCTACACCCGCCTGCTGCGCGACGATCTCGGCGGGGACCAGGAGCGCCTCGCCGACGCCGCTCGCTTCGAGCAGGCCATCCTGGCTGAGGACATCGCCCTGCAGGAGCGCTTCAGGCTGGACGGTCTGCCGCTGATGCCCGACAGGCACGACAGGCACGACGGGGGCGACGGGGGCGACGGGGGCGACGGGGGCGAGGAGGTCAGCATCCGCGCCGACGCCGCCGGGCTCGCGTTGCGACGTGTGCTGACCATGCTCGCCGAACGGGCGCGACGCGGTGCGGCATCCAGGCCGGCGGCCGGCATGCGTTACGCCCGCCGCGCCCCCACGGGTTCCCGCCCCTGACTCGACACCGCGATGCTCAGGCCCGCGAGACCCTGGAGTCGCGTATCCGACCCCGTCATCGGGCTGTCCGGAAGGCAGCCCGATGATTCCAGCCACGGCGTCGAGGACGGCGACTTCAGGGAGCCAGGGCATCACGCTCATGAGATAGCACCACTTTGATCAAAGCTGCGACGGCGTCCATCTCGGGCTGAGCATTGATCGAAAGGTCAATGTCTTTCGGGAAAACGTCTTTCGGGAAATACTGACGGAGTAGCCCGTTGGTGTTCTCGTTCGAGCCGCGTTGCCACGGCGAATAAGATCATGATCTGACTCTTCCCACCCTTCCCAATCATGAGATCACCCTCCCAGCGGCCAGGCACGGCACGGTCCTCCACCTCGACGGGACGCTCGGAAATGCTCACCAACCCGCGGTGGAGAATAGCCGCCCGCGAGACGTTCCACGACCGCGTCATGGCGCCGGAGACTCGCGGCAATCTTGAAGATTTTCAGTCGGTCGCGTAGCTCGTCCAAGCGTTTCCGCGCATTTCCGCGCGCTGACCGCTCAATATCGCGAGTCTCCGCCGTTCCGTTTAGCCTCACGGCCGATGGCCGATTACAGCCTATGCATCAATACCACTAACTTAAGCGAAGATCATCTGATGTCACCGCAGGTCAGTGACCATGCCGGCTTGCGCCGGCACCCTGTCCTGATGAGGATGTTGGGGCCGTCCGGTCCGACGTCGTTGCTCTGTGGTGCTGTGAGCCCGTAGGTCAGTGTGGCGCGGAGGTCCTGAGGAATCCTGTCCTGCTGCCGCGAGCGCGTACCTCAGAATCTTTGGTGACAGGCCCTCCCCGGGCGGTCTGTGCTGGTCATGGGTCGACGGGAGGAGACGGTCATCTATGGATGTGCTGATCGATCGTGTTGCCGGGCTGGATGTGCACCGGGACACGGTGGTGGCGGCGGTGCGGGCACCCGGGCGCGGTGGCGCCCGGCGCAGCGAGGTGCGGACGTTCGCGACGACGGGCGCGGGACTTACGCGGCTGGCTGACTGGCTGACCGGTGAGCGGGTGTCACTCGTCGGCATGGAATCCACCGGCGTATATTGGAAACCGGTCTTTTACTTGTTGGAGAACTCGTTCGAGTGCTGGCTGCTTAATGCGCAGCACATGCACAATGTTCCGGGCCGAAAAACCGATGTCGGTGACTCGGTATGGATCGCGCAACTGTTGGAACATGGCCTGGTACGGCCGTCGTTCGTGCCCCCGAAACCGATCCGGGCGTTACGGGATCTGACCCGGCACCGGCGGACCACGGTCGAGGACCGTACCCGGGCAGTCCAACGCCTCGAGAAAATCATGCAGGATTGTGGGATCACGCTGACCTCGGTGGCCTCGGAGCTGCTGGGTACGTCCGGCCGGGCGATGATCGACGCGATGCTGGCCGGTGAGGAGGACCCCGACGTCCTGGCTGACCTCGCCCGCCGCCGGCTCCGAGTGAAGATCCCGCAGTTACGGGAGGCGCTGGCCGGCCGCCCGCTGGCGGACCATCAGAAACTGCTGGTCCGCCAACTGCTGGCACAGATCGACCTGTGCAACGAAGCGATCACCGAAGTCGACCACAGGATCGAGGTGATGCTGGCCCCTTTCGCGGACCTGGTGGAGCGGGTGATGACGATACCCGGGGTGGGCCGGCGGACAGCTGAGTGTCTGATCGCGGAGGCCGGGATGGACATGGGCCGTTTCCGGACCGCGGGGCACCTCGCGTCCTGGGCAGGGATCTGCCCGGGTAATCACTCCTCCGCCGGGACCTCGAAAACCGGTCGAAGCCGGCAGGGCTCCACCTGGCTGCGGACCGCGCTGACCGAGGCCGCGCACGCCGCCGCCATGACACGGGAGACCTATCTGGCCGCGCACTACGCACAGGTCCGGGGACGCCGCGGCGTCCAGAAGGCTGTCGGCGCGATCCGTCACGACATTCTCATCGCCTATTGGCACATCGTCCATGACGGCACTGCCTACCGGGAACTCGGACCGGACTGGGCACAGCGTCGCCGTGGCACCGAAGCTCAACAGAAACGACTGGTCGCACAGCTGGAGAAACTCGGACTCACAGTCACCGTCGAACCCGAAAAGCCCGCCGCATAACCCGTCGAATCGCTACTTCCCGCAACCGGTAAATCCCTCACGCCGGGGCCACGGCACCCGGCGCGATGACGCACGCCCGCTCACGACCCAGCGTGGAAACCGAATCCTCACCTCAGTGGACACCAGTGCTACCAGGCCCGATGCGCTGACTCCCCGAAAC
>NZ_CAKJTP010000125.1:0-825 GCF_917627335.1 Protofrankia sp. CiT1
TGCCGGGCGAACCGGAAGCCCTCGAAAATCTTGTTCGAATGGCGAACTGCCGGTACGGACAAAACGAGCTAGACCAGAACATAGTTAGGAAAAATTACATTGAACCATTCTTGCAGGAGTCCTCCTGGACAGTAATCATGGATAAATTTATCGGCTGCTCTCTTGAGGATACTAATCTACGGTGGTTCTGGAAATTACTCCGAAATAGCCACAGCAATCACGGTCAACGAAAACTTAAAATTATTACCACAATTCCCAATTCTTTTCCTACCGAAAAAAACAATCTCATCGAACATCTCAAAAAGTGTCAGGAATCGCTCATCGGTGACTGCCTCGGCAACGACTCGAATCTCGAAAGTGTCGAGATTCAGTGGTTACCTAAATGGAAGTGGAGTGCCGAAGAGAAGCACGACCGTCATATTCGATTCGATGACCGTGTTATCGAAATTAGCTCAGGATACGAAGTACTTCGTGCACCGAAAAAAACCGATGCACACTTTACATATTGGGTTAAAGATACCCGGCACACAGCCTATACCACCATAACCAGCGAGGAAAATCGGGCATCAAAGGCGGCCTCATACTACTCTTGCAGTACATACATAAATGGCATACTCAAAAAAACGACGATACCGACAGAGGTGCGGAAGAAACGAACTTATTGATCATAATCGGGTCAAAAATTGGCCTGCGACCACAGAGCAAGCGGGTGAGGACGCGGTCGTGGTGTCATGGCTGTGGCACCACAAACGACCGAATGATCACCTGCCGGTGCTCTACGCAAAGCAACATAATGAATTCTTTTAGTTATAAACAGAGAAACCC
>NZ_CAKJTP010000125.1:1262-10587 GCF_917627335.1 Protofrankia sp. CiT1
AGGGGGGAGGGCGGATGGGCGCAGAGGCGAGTGTGCTGGCGGCGCTGGCCGGCGTCCCGTCCGCGTCCCGGCACCTGCGGGGCAGTTTCGGGCCTGCCACCCTGCGGCTGGCCGGCGCACAGGCGATTCTCGAACTCGATGACGGCCGCCCTCCCCCACTGCGGCTGACCTGGACCGATCGGCCGGAGCAGCCGGTCGGCACCCGGGTCGCGGCCTTGTTGCGCACCAACGGAACGGCCGCGTTCGAACATCTTGAGCTGCTGCGGATCGCCGGCCGCAGAAAGATCACAGATCCACCGCCGGCACCGGGAACATCGGACGCACCGCGGTCGGTCCGGGCCACCGCGGTGGACGACGGGATCCGCATCGAGATCGTCTCCCAGGCTACGGACCACGACCAGCTCCGTGCCGGCGACCCCGCCACACGAAGCGTGGTGCTGTCCACGGCCCAAGCACATGATCTTGCGGAACTGTTGGAAGCATGGGCCGCGCTGCCGGCATCCTGACCATTGTCGACATCAGCATCATTGTCGACATCGGCGCCGGCATCACGCCGCCCGCCCATCGAGGCCGCGGAGCAGGAGGTCGACCCAACCGACGCCCGCCGCGGCAACGAGACGAACAAGCCGGGTGACCTCAGCCCAGGCGTGCTCGGTGTCCAACCGCAACTGCCGCCGGACGACCGCGACGACATCGCGCCCCTTGCCGTACGCGGCGTCGACGATCGCCCGCAGTGCCCCGACCACATCCGGGTTGGACCGAAGCTCGACGATGATCGCGTTCCGTGGAACACTCGCGTCCGCTGCTGCCACCCAGATGTCCTCCGGGGATGGCATGTGCCCACCGGAGATCTCGCCAGGCGCGGTCCGCGCCAGGGGCACGGCCACGGCCCGCTCGTAGAAATCGCGGTTGTGCTGGCGCAGCAGCGCGAGAGAACGCTGGAGCCGCTCGGCCACCTCAACTGCCGTAAGCCCGAACTTCAGTTCCATGGACGGCAGGGAGTACGGGTCGGTGATCTCATCACGAATTCCCAGCAGAAACTCGATGAGGATGTCTCGGCTGACCAGATCAACGCGCAACGGCGCGGCCCACACGGCCTTGCCGATTGCCGTCTCCGGACGGGTCGGCAGGCCACGTTCGTCGGCCGATTCCCGGCGCACGGTCGGCACGATCCGCCCAGCGGTCGGGTAATGGATGAGCTGTGCCCAGGCGGCGCGCAGCCAGCCGAGCCCGGCCGGGCTCGCCTCGCGGGGCACGAAATCGCGCAGCATGGCGCCAACGGCTGAAGCGTCCTCCAGCTCGGCATCAGGGGCGAGAATATGATCACAAATGACGCGCCATTCACGGATCTCCTGGCCCGCGTTGTGGCTACGGGGTGACACCGTCGGCACCTGGCCGGCAAGCGCCTGACGCAACACCCGAAAGCCGCTCATGAGGTGGTCCGTCCACAGCTTCATGCAGCGGTGGCACAGCGGTTCGGTGGACACGTCGGTGACGCTGAACAGCGGCGTGCGCTCAGGGCAGCAGGCGCAGGTGCCAGGCTTGGCACGGTGAACACCGCGGACCACCTGCGCCCACAACGGCGGGCCGACAAACTCCGAAAAGGCCAGGAACGCAATCTCGTCGTTCGCGCTTGCGATGTCGGCGATGGTCAGGGTGCTCATCGGTCCTCCTGTGATGGGCATGCCGAACCACAGATGGAACGACGGCAACTCGACGCCATATAGACGCCACAGCACCCAGAAGGCCTGGATGCTTCACAGGGGACCGAGATCGAAAAGATCCTGGTCATCAGTCGGGCAGTACCCGACCTGGGCCACGCGCTACGTGCGCTGGCCGTGGACGAAACGTACGGGAAGCATGAAAGGGCTGTCAACACCGGCTGAATACCTGACGGATCGCCTTGAGCTACCTGCCGGTCTGGGGCATCTATCAAGCCCCTTCCCCACAGGCCTCCGATTTTGATCTTCACTTATCCCCCTGTGATCATCAAGATGGAGAACAGACCAGAGTAGAGGGCACCGAAACGCGGCATCCACGGGGGTAGCCGTCGGCGCAATACCGTGCGTAGAGTACGCAACTGAAACTGGTAATCGACTGGAAGCAAGCCGTCCCAGCAGGCGAGGCCTTGGAGACGTCCAGCGCAGCGGCACCCGGGCCATCACGCATCCACAGCCGACCGCCCCCGGTCGCTTCCCCGCCACGTTCATGGGCATGAAGCCTGGACGGGCTCACCGGGAAGGTTCGCCGCCCATTCTTCGTCCGTGATCCGGGCGGCCTTGTCCTTGCACAGCCTGGCCGCGATCGCGACCGGATCGAGATTCCACAGCTGAACGCCGCCGCCGCGTACCGCCGTCGCGAGCAGCAGACCATCCGCGCTGGTCGCGAGGCCCGCGCCGCCGCTCCCCCGGACATCCAGGAATCCCAGCGATGTCGGTTCCGCCATGCCGCTGACATCCCACAGGCGAATTGCTCCCGCGCTGTTCCCCGCGACCACCACCGTGTCACGCCCACCGAACATGACGCTGTCGATCTCTCCGTCCTGACCACGAAAAAGATGCTTGCTGATCCTGGCCGCAGGATCTGTGGAATCCGTGAGATCCCATATCGTAAACTTTCCAGAAACGGTTCCCGTAGCAATTCTTTCCCCGTCCCGGCTGAAGGCGAGACTGGTGACCGCCTCAGCCTCGTCCAAAACCAGCGACACCGGCTTGTCCACAGCGTCGTGGGTCCACAGCAGGACGACACCGTTTTTGCCCCCGCCAGCCAGTCGTCGAGCATCCGGGCTCAACGCGACACTTGTCGTGGCTGTTCGCTGGTCCAGGGGGTCTACCCACGAAGAGCCGTAGCCGGTCTTCCATAGTTCGATCCGGGTGCCCCGGGCAAGCGCAACGGCCGGTACCGGTGTGCCATCCTCCGACCATGTACCGACAGCAAGTCCGGAGACATCCGCGGCGGTCCGCGGATCGGCTGAAGAAATCATACGGGGTTGCGACAGCCCGGCGAGATCCCACAAAAAAACGGACTTCAGGGTCCCGGCGACCAGCGTCCGGCCGTCCGCTCCGAAGGCAAGGCGGAAAATTCGTTCGTTCGACGCATCGACATGCAGCGGGGAGAGGATTTCTCGCGGCGCGGCGAGCTCGGCAAGGCTGAAAATTCGGACGGTGTTGACGCTGGCCACCGCCAGCTGCCGACCATCCGGGCTCAACGCGACTCTGGTCGCGTCGTCCACGCCGACAGCGGCGGAACCGGCGACAAAACTGTAACGGACGAGGCCGGCGCAGGAAGCGGGTGACGGCGCGAGGCGATAGGTGACAAGATCCAGCTTACGAGCAAGATCCGGATTGCTCGCACGCAGCTTGTTCGCCGTTTCCCGCACCCGGTCGGCCGTATTCGCCGGGTGCTGTGCCCGCCCTGCCAGACCGTCCCAGGTGGCAGCCGCACAAGCGGTCGGCGGTGGCGACACAGTCGTCTTTCCTCGCAGCGATGCGAGCACGACCCCGGCGATCAAAGCCAGTACGCACGCGTACCCGGCGACGAAGCCCAGCCCTTTCCCGCGCCGAGGCCGAGACCGGGATCGGGCTCGGGGCCGGGGCAGGGGCCGGGATCGCGGGCGTTGATCTGACAGCCGTTCCAGCTGTCGGACCTCGGTGGGCATGTCATGTGGGTCCGCCGCGGCCCCGATACTACTAAGATCTTTTAGCAGGGTCCTGACCAGAGGCCGCGCACTCGGTTCCGTCTGTAATGCCTGCCTGACCAGGCCGCGCAACGGCTGCCGCAAGGCACCCAGGTAAGGCTCATCGTTTCGGTCAGTCAGCCCTGGCTCAGCGAAAGGATAACGCCCGGTAGCGGCCTTGACCACCACACAGGCCCAAGCCCATACGTCACACGGCTTCCCCACATTTTTTCCAGCCCACTGCTCAGGCGCCATTGTCGTCGGGGTCCCCGGCCGTTCTCCAACACTCGTGATGGTCGAGTCGTCAACCGATTTGGAAATTCCCAGGTCGATCAGATAAGGACCCCCTGGTGACAATACGATATTCGACGGCTTGATATCACGGTGCACGATTCCGATCTCATGGAGAGCGTCAATAGCAACTAACAGATTGTGCGCGAGCCGCCGTAGCTCGGGAGGAGCGAGGAGAATTCCGCAATCGTTCAAATTCGGCCCGTTGATGAACTCGGTGACCATGTAAGGATCGCCAGAGTCCCGATCACTCCCATGGGCTAGCACAGCTGGTGTGTAAGGGCTTCTGACGCGGCTTGCGTTCTTAATCTCACGCCGAAATCTTGCCCGGAACCGCCATCCACCCGAACCCCGATGTCGGGGTAGTATGGTTTTGAGCGCCACCGATGTGCCGTTTTCATCCTCAGCCAGATAAACGACGCCCATACCACCCTCGCCGAGCCGGCCACGCAGACGATAGCCGCCTATCGTTTCCGGGTCCTCCGGCCGCAGCGGCTCACGCGCGCCGCCGAGAAAGTGTTGGCCGCTCACACTGAAACCCCACTCGCCGGACCGTCGACGGTCCGCGCAGCGCCGAAATTCGAGCGGTCGCGTAGCATCCGCCAGCGCACGCCAACAAGCCGCATCCGTTCACCCCCCGTGCCGGACGTTCTAATGAGTGGGCACCCTACCCTGCCCAGGCGCCGCATCCTACGGGCGGCCTTTCCGAACACGGTTTATCATCGTTTCCCCAACGCCGGGCCGACTGCCCTCGGCACGGCGACATCTGTGGTCTACGCTCCGAGCACAACTTACGGGGGGTTGCCATGTGGGATTCTCTTTGTTTGCTGGCCAGCCAAGAAGGTCCCATCGACTGGCCCGGTCCATGTTCAACAGAGCGGTCAGCGAGCCTGGACGTGATCACTTAGAGCGCCCGAGGATAGGGCGTTCGATCAGTGAGCGGCTCATCCGTGCCCGGTCCGGCAAGGCGGCGGAGGAAGGCGCCCTGGTGGTGGGCGCCGACTGACGACAACGCGGCCGGGCGGGATGCGGGGAGCCGCGAGCCGGACAGTCCTATCCTCGGGCGCTCTTAAAGTACCGTGATCGGTGGCGCACCCGCCCGCACGGTTTCCATCCTGTCCTGACGGACGCCAACGAACAACGGACGCACCACAGTCCGACTGAGTGAAACCAGCGCGGCGCTCATACGCCGTCCGTCAGACCGCACGGCCCAGCAGACCGCACGGCCCAGCAGACCGCGCCGTCCGTCAGACATGGCTGGAAACGTTTCCGCGCCCGCGGACGCGCCGCCTCCTGGAACACCACGACGGGCCGCGGGTGCGCGCTGCCCCCTTTTCTCCGAACGATTCTTCCAGCTCAAGGAGCTCCTGCCGAGATGAAGCGTCGCCTCGGTCGCGTCCGCGACGTCCACGCCGTATCGGGTTCGATCCTGATCGGACCAAGCCGGCGCACCCGCTTCAGGATGTGGTTGCGAGGCCGGCGGGACGGCCGTGTCGGCCTGCCGACGCCCGCTGTCCCGCTGCCACAGGCCAAGCCCGCGCCGGGCACAGCCCACGACACGGACCCGGTCAGCTGGAGTGCCGATCCACAGGCGTGGTCGACACCGGCGATCAGGGAAATCACGGCGCTGGCCGCGCGCTCACACCACGCGCTCGGGGTCGAGGCCCTGGCTGCCCTCGACGGCATTGACACCGGCATCGCCCGGCTGGAAGCCCTGGTCGCGCGGTTGACCAGCGAACTCCCGATGAACACGGAGAAGGAACGTCTCCACCTCACGCCGAAACAGCCGCGTACCTGTGACGACGAAACAGCCCGCGCGAACCGGCGGGCCGCGACAGGCCGCTCGAAACGGGACGCTACCCGCCAGCGGCTGGACACCGCCCGAGAGCAACTCGCGGAACTACGCAAGCAACGGGAGGTGACGGCTGACCGCGCGGTCGCCCAGGCGATGGCCGTGTCATCGTTCTGCCTCCAGTACATCGAGGTCTACCGCGCGGCGAACCTGCGGGTCCGCGGTGAACAAGCGCCGGTCCTCGCGGCGGCATGGCCGCAGCCTGAGATCAATGAACCGGCCTGGCTCGCGGACCTTCGTCCCCGGCGCACCCGCGCCGCGGCGACCGTGGCCCCCATCCAGTGAGCACGGCCCCGCAGCCAGTGGCGAACGAATCCGCGCAGCCGATAAGGAAGGCATGACATGGGTCTTTTCTGGACACGTGGCTCGGCCATTCGCCGCTACCGTCCGTTGAAGGCCGACAATCGGACCAAGAACATCAACCGGTGGATCCGGGAGGCCCGGGAAGCCGGCGCCCGGGACGCGGCGGCCAACTTCCCCGACGCCGAGGTCGGCGGCACCCGGACCCCTTACGAGCGGGCGTTCGCCAGTCACAACAAAATCATCGCTGGCGATCTCGGAGCGGGATACGCGTTCGCGTGGCTCAACAGGAAGAAACGGGTCATCCGAGCGGTAGTCCGGATGGACGTCCTCAAGCAGTCGATGGCCGATCACGACCAGGCCGTCACCGACGCCGAGACAACGCTCACCAATGCCTGGGAGGCGTCGAAGAGCGGGCCGGACAGCTGGCGGCGGCTGCTGGCGCATCTGCCCGGCCAGGCGCTGCTCCGCCTCGTCATCGCCGGTTCGATCATCATCGGTGAGGCGGTCGCGCTCAAGCCGACCCTCGACATCCTTGGTCAGTCCTACTGGATCACCTACTTCCTGGTTGTGACAGTCGTAGGCGCCGGGCTGCTCATTGCCACAGCGATCGCCCGGCATCTGAAGGAAAAGCGGCTCGAACCGGTCACGGCCGAGGCAGGCCTCGGCCGGCACACGCGGCAGCACCAGTCGGCCGGGCAACCTGACGAACCGGCTGGATGGCTTCAGCGCCCTCGCGACCTGTTCGTCTGGAACGGCACGACCGTGCTCGTAGCCATGAACGTCTTCGTAGCGCTCGTGCGCGCGCAGACCTTCGTCGCCGACGCCGACCTACTGCGGGCAGACAACATCAAGGTTGGCGTAGACAAGACCGGCGCATTCTGCATGTTCCTGTCGCTTCAGGTCGCCTTCACCTTCGCGGTCGCCTTCTTCGAGTACCAGCTCCACGACCCGCGGGCGGCGACCGTGCGCGGGGCTGCCTGGGCGTTGCGCAGATCAAAGGCCTGGCGCCGGTTCGCACGGCTGCGGCATGCCTGGGCAACGCGACGGCTACGGATAGCCGAGGCCGCCGCGCAGGCGGAGAACCGGGCAACCGAGTACCTCGCCCAGCGCGAAGCCGCGAACATCGGACGGGTACGCGACGCCTACCGCGACTCCATGGTCAACGGCGCCGCCATGGACCCTGAGCGGGCGGCCGCGCTGGCGGAGATCCCCTACGAGGACTATCCCGCGCCGGAGTTCCGGTCGCCGGGCGCTCCAGAGCCGGCCGAGGAACAGGCCCCGACCAAGCCGGCCGACTCCCCGGCTTCAGGTGGCCCCTCATCACCCTCCCCCTCAGCCTCCCCCAATGGGAAAAGCCATTTTGATCAACATTCTGACAACACCGGGCCTCGCGAAGGCCCGCACTGATGCGCCGGCTCATCCGTCGGTACCACATGCCCGACACAACAACGACGGAGAAAATGATGGAGAAGAGAACCCCAACGGTCACCGCGGGCATCAGGCGTACCTACAGCCAGGTACTCCGGGCATTGCGGGCATTGCGGACGCCCTATGCGTTCGACGGCAGGTGGCGCATTGTCGCGGCGGTGGGGATCGCGGCCCTGCTCCCCCTGGCGGCATGCGGCGGGTCATCCGCCTCGCCGCGGCAGCGACGGATGTGCGCGCTCGTCATCGATGTATCGGCAAGTATTGACCAAAAAGTGATCGATCAGTATAAGACGGGCGTCGCGAGTGTCATCACGGGCTGCGCCGGCGGTTCCTTCAGCGCGGACGTGGCGACCGAGAACTCGCAGGCGAGCGTCTGCCCGTCCGTCGCCGTCGATCTCGTACCGGCCCATCCCAGGGACAACAAGCTGTACGACGACGCGCAAACGGCCCAGCTGAGCAGACAGGCCGAAACCAGGACCGCGGAACTGATCAATTGCGCCACCGGTCGGGACAGGCAGCGGACCGACCTGTTCGGCGCGCTGGTAGGCGCCGGTAAAACGCTCTCGGCCCGGCCGAACACGCCGCGGGAACTGACCGTGTTCACCGACGCGGTATCCACCCGGCGTCCGTTCAACCTGGCCACCTCCGAGCTTGAACCGGCCGACATCACCAGCCTGCTCGACCAGCTCGGCCGCGACTCGCTGATCGCCACGTTGACCGGGGTGGACGTACGGATGGTCGGTGCCGGAGCCGGGGTGGACTTCGACCCGTCCCGCCTGCGCCGCCTCGAGGACTTCTGGCGCACGTATGTGACGCGGGCCGGCGGTCGGCTGACCGCCTACGGCAAGACCACGGAAGGTGCCTGATGCGAATCTTGACGGGGCACCGCTCCGCCGGGCCCGGCCCGGTTGTCGCGGCGGCGCTGCGGCGTGCCCTGGCGCTGGCGGTAGGCCTGCTGCTGGCCTCGGTGCTGGCCAGCACCGGCCGGTCGAATGCCGCCCCGGCCGCCCCGGCACCCGCTTCCGAAGCCGCCGCCGGGGCGGCAGGGGCGGCCGGGGCGCACGGCTATCTGCGCGTCGTGGACGCCTCCCCCGGCGGAACACTGCGGGTGACCTCACCCGCGCTTCCGGAAGCCATCCAGCTCGAGTACAAAGGGGTTTCGGAATACAAGCGGGTCCCGGCCGGCACGATCTCCATGACTGCCGTTCGGACCGGGGCAACGCCCGCGGCACCCGCGGTCACCATCCCCGGAGGCGGCTCAGTCAGCCTCATCATCACCGGCGATGCCGCCGATCTCGCTGTGGTACCCGTCCAGGACAGCTTCACCGCGCCCGGAGTCGGCCCGGATGCCAGCGGCCTCTCCAGCATCCGACTGATCAATGCGACCACCCCGGACGCCGCTGCTGGAAAGTCATGGGACGATCTTCGGTTCGTCCTCGTGGCCGCACCCGGCAGGCAGACCGAGTCCGCCGACCCGGGGCAGGCCTCGGCTTTTGTCTCGATCCCCGCGACAACGACCACCGTCGGCCTGCGCCACCCCGGCAGGCAGACGGACCTCCTCAGCATCGACGATGTCGCGCTCACCCCGGGCGCCGTCGGCAGTGTGATCGTTACCGGTGGATCCGGGGATCACCTGCCCGCGGCCTTCTTCACCATGGATGCCCGCGGGCCGGCGGTCGTGCCCACCGGCCCCGTCCGGACCGGGCCGAACGGCCTGTCCGCCGGGCTCCCCGAACGGCTTTCGCATGGGCTCTCCGATGGGCCTCCTGATGGGC